>SKWP01000488.1 GCA_007128865.1 Paracoccaceae bacterium | reverse complement strand
TTCTGGCGCGGGCGCTGGTCCAGCAGCCCCGGCTGCTGGTTCTGGACGAACCGACCAACCATCTGGACCTGCATCACCAGATGGCCTTTCTGGAACTTGTCGGCAGCATCGGGCTGACCGTTGTTGCCGCCCTGCACGACCTGACCCTGGCCGCGATGTTCTGCGACCGCCTGGTGATGCTCGACCGGGGCCGGGTTGTCGCCGCCGGCACGCCCGAACAGGTGCTGACCGCAGCGCGGCTGCGGGCCGTCTATGGTGTCGATACGGTCATCAGGCAGCATCCTGTTCGCGGCACCGTGGTGGTGCTGCCGACCTGATACCAAAGCCGTTTGATCGGCACTGCCGGCCAACGGCCTTTCCCGCCTGTGCCTTTCGGGCGGTTCGAACGGATCGGGCACCGCCACACGAGCGGCCATCGGTGCACGGCGAAACCAAGCTTTCTGCCGCTTGCCGGGCGGTTTTGCCATCGGTCGCAGGGCAGTGCGCGGCAATGGCCGCAGCGATCCGACCGGGCGCAAGGCGTCAGCTCGGCCGGGCCCGCAGCTTGGCTGCCTCGATAAGCTCCACGGTATAGGGGTGCTCGGGATGATCCAGCACCTGCCGCTTTTCGCCATTTTCGACAATGCGACCCGACTGGATCACTGCCACGTCATGGGCAATGAAACGGACCACCGAAAGATCATGCGAGACAAACAACAGGCTCAATCCGAAATCCTTCTGCAAGCGCTTCAGAAGGTTCAGAATCTGAGCCTGAACCGAAACATCCAGCGCCGAAACCGGTTCGTCGCAGATGATCAGTTCCGGCGCGGGCGCAAGCGCGCGCGCAATCGCGATGCGCTGGCGTTGACCGCCCGAAAACTCGGTCGGATAGCGGCTCGCCATGGCCGGATCAAGTCCGACAAGGCGCATGAGCTCGGCCACCCTCTGGCGACGGGCGTTGCGGTCTCCGATCCCGTTCACGATCAGCGGTTCGGCAATCGCTTCGCCGACACTCATGGTCGGATTCAACGAGGTATAGGGGTCCTGAAAAACGATCTGCACCCTCCGGCGCAGCGCGACAAGCCCGCGTCTGTCAAGCGTCGCAAGGTCGGTTCCGAACAACCGGACGCACCCGGCACTGGGTTTCAACAACCCCAGCGCGGCCCTGGACAGAGTGGTCTTGCCCGAACCCGACTCCCCCACCAGACCCAATGTGCGGCCTGCCGCAAGCGACAGGGAAACATCCTGCAGAACCGGCCTTGACTGCCCGTAGGCCACGGAAAGGCCCTGCGCCTCGAAAACCGTTTGGGCGGTCATTCCTGACCTCCGATCTGCCCGGCACCCGATTCGAGCATGTGGCAGGCAGCCTGCACCGGCGCACCGGCAATCCGCATCGGCGGTGTCTGGTTGTGGCAGCGGTCTTCGGCGAGGCTGCAACGCGTGGCAAAGGGACAGCCGGACACCGATGTGAAGGCCGAAGGTTCACCCGGAATCGGGGTCAGCCATTCCACGTCGGCATCGAGAGGCGGAATGGTTGCAAGCAGGCTTCGCGTATAGGGATGCCGCGGGCGAGCCAGCACTTCGGCAACCGGCCCCGCTTCCATCATCCTTCCGCCATAAAGCACCAGCACATCGTCGCATGTGCCCTGCACGACACCCAGATCATGGGTGATGAGCATCAGCGCCGATCCCTCCTGTCGGCAGAGATCATCCAGAAGCCGCAGAATCTGCAGCTGTGTGGTGACATCAAGCGCCGTGGTCGGCTCGTCGGCGATGATCAGGCGTGGCCGATGGGCAAGTGCCATCGCGATCATCACCCGTTGCCGCATGCCGCCCGAGAATTCATGCGGATAGGCATCGAGACGGTTCGCGGCATCGGCGATGCGCACTTCCTCCAGCAACTCCACGGCACGGCGCCGGGCCGCACCATGGTCGAGCGCGCCGTGGGCGCGGATGGCCTCGACCAATTGCCAGCCGATGGTCATGACCGGGTTCAGCGCCGACATCGGATCCTGAAAGATCATGGCGATCTCGCGCCCGCGTACGGTCGACATTTCCCTTCCTCCGGGGTCGATCGCCCGCCCCGACAGTGACACCTTGCCGGACAGGATGCGAAAGCTGCCCGGCAACAGGCCCGCCACCGCAAGCGCTGTCATCGACTTGCCCGAACCGGATTCACCGACCAGTGCCAATCGCCCACCCTGGGGAATGGTGAGCGAAACGCCGCTTACCACGCTGCGTTCGCGCCCCGGACGGCCGACACCAACCGAAAGATCCCGCACCTCCAGCACCGGCGCCGGGCCGGCCCGGTCGCCTTCCGGGCGGTGTGTTGCCAGCTCCGTTGTCATCGGCTGTGGCGCCTTATATCGCCGGCTTCGGCAAGGGCGTCGCCGATCAGGTTGAAGGAAACCACGATCAGAACCAGCGCGAGCGAGGGAAACAGCACCAGATGCGGTGCCAGGGCGATATAGGCCTTGGCCTCGGCGATCATCAGGCCAAGAGCCGGCTGGGGTGGCTGCAACCCCATGCCAAGAAAGGAAAGTCCTGCCTCGATCAGCACCGCAAAGGAAAGCGCGACGGATGCCTGCACGACCACCGGATTGACCAGATTTGGCAACACGTGCCGGAAAAGCCGGCGCCCAAAGCTGCATCCCATCACTTCGGCCGCGGTCATGTAGGGCATGGCCATGATCCGTAGCGTCTGCCCCCTTGCCAGCCTGGCAAAGATCGGCAGGTTGACGAATGCGACGGCAAACAGAACCCCAAGCGGGCCGCGACCCAGCGCAACCGAGATCGCAATCGCCAGAACCAGCAGCGGAAAGGCCAGCAGCGCATCCATGAGCCGCATCGCAATACGCTCGAACAGCCCGCCAAGCATGCCGGCAAGCGCCCCAGTAAGGACGCCCGCCGAAACACCTGCCAGCACCCCGGCGGCAGCCACTCCGAGCGAAAGCCCGATACCATGTATCACCCGGCTGAAGACATCGCGGCCGAGATTATCGGTGCCAAACGGATGCGCGGCCGACGGGGGCTGAAAGACCGTGGTCATGGTCATGTTCACCCGCAGCGGATCGGCGGGCGCCAGCCAATGTGCCCCGAGCCCGGCGATCAGGACGACCGCGAGCAGGGTAAACCCGACAGCCCCCATGGGCGTTCGCAGCATCCGCCCCAGCCTGCCGGTCGGGCGTGGATGCGAAGCGGCGGCAATCGGGGCGGTCATTGGCCTTCTCCTGCGCGCACCCGCGGATCGAGGATTCTGTAAAGCCCGTCCACCCCCGCGTTGATCAGAACATAGATCAGCGCCACGACCAGAACCGCGCCCTGGACAACCGGGTAATCGCGCTGGTTGATGTTGTCGATCATCAACCGCCCCAGCCCGGGAATGGCAAAGATCGTCTCGGTGATGATCGCGCCGGACAACAGGACCCCGGCCTCGATGCCGAGGATCGTCACATACGGGATTGCGGCATTGCGAGCGGCATGACGGTAGACGACCCGGGTTTCGCTCACGCCCTTCGCACGGGCGCTGCGCACGTAATCCTCGCCCAGTTCGTCGATGACCGAGCGCCGCATGATCCGCACCAGCACCCCGGCGGTCACCAGGCCAAGCGTCAGCGCAGGCATGGCCATGGTACGGAGGTTGCCCAGCGGATCATCGGCGAATGCGACATAACCGGCCACGGGAAGCAGCCGCAGGTGAACGGCGAAGAGATAGATCAGGCCCAGAGCAATCACGAAAGGCGGCGTCGATATGCCAAGAATTGCGAAGGTGGTGATGCCCATGTCGGCGGGGCTGCCGGCCCGACGGGCTGCCGCAACACCCAGCGGCACCGAAATCGCCACGCCGATCAGCAGCGCCATCGCGCCCAGTTGCAGGGTCGGCGGCAGCGCCCGACCGACCAGTTCGGTCACCGGTATGCCGCTGCGCAGGCTCAGCCCCAGGTCACCGCGCAGCATGTTGCCCAGCCAGACCGCGTATTGTTCGGCAACAGGACGGTCCAGCCCCATGCTTTCCCGCGCTCGGGCGATCACCTCGCGATCCAGCACGTCTAGTCCGCCGAGGATCAGAACCGGATCGCCCGGAACCACCCGCAACAGGACAAAAACCACCGTCGCCACGCTCAGCATGACAACGGCCAGGTCAAAGAGCCTTCGCCCGGCCGAGCGGGCGAAGGCGGGAAGGACTGGTCCCTTGCCGGTCACGGCGAGCTCAACCCTTGGCCAGTGTCCAGGCCCGAAGCCGGACGTCGCCGACGTTCACGAAGCCTGTCACGTTGGCGCGCATTGCCCGAAGCTCTGACGGAACCGAGATCCAGGCATGCGGGCTGGCCTCGATGATCATCCGCTCGGCCTCGTGATAAAGCGCGGCACGGTCCTCGATCGTCGGCGCTGCGGCAGCGGCATCGACGATTTCGTCGATTGCAGCATCGGCAAACTTGCCGAAATTGTTGCCGCCATCGGATTTGAAGAAGGCGTTGAACACCATCGCCTCGTCGATGCGCCCGCTCCAGTCGATCAGCAGGCAGGTGAAGTTGCTCGAGAACAGATGATCCAGCACTCCACCGATTTCCTTGCCGTCGAGCACGACGCGGATGCCGATCTCGGCCAGCTGTGCCTGCAGCGCCTGCGCCATGGCGCTGAGTTCGGGAAAGGTCGGGTGAATGATGGTGACCTCGAAGCCATCCGAAAGCCCTCCGGCCTCCATTTCGGCCCGCGCCCTTTCCAGGTCGGCACCCGGGCCGATCAGCCCGGCGCCGGGGTTTGCGCTGTTGTAGGCCCAGGACGACGGCGTGATCGGCCCGGTCGCGGGCGTGGAGGTGCCGAAGGAAACCGCATCGACGATCGCCTGTCTGTCGATGGCAAACTGGACGGCCCGACGCGCATGCACGTTGTCGAAGGGCGGGCGGGTGCAGTCGAAGAACAGGTATTCCCAGCCGAAGGTGGCCCCCGAAGATACCGTGATGTTCGGATCGGCCATCATGAGCGGCGCCATCGCCGGCGGCAGCGTGTAAAGGAAGTCGATATCGCCCGTGCCGAGCGCCAGCGCCGCGGTTTCGTTGTCGGGCAACACCCGCCAGATGACCCTGTCCAGATAGGGAAGGGCGTTGCCCTCGGCATCCCGTCCCCACCAGCCTTCGTTGCGCACCATGACCAGTTCGCGGTTCGGTTCGAATCTCTCGATGCGGAACGGGCCGCTGCCCACGGGCATACGGCCAAAGCCATCGCCCGCAGCTTCGAACGCGGCAGGCGATACGATCGATGCATACTGCTGGGCCAGTTCCACCAGCAGGGTCGGGAAGGATTCCGACGTCCGCACCTCGATTTCGTGTTCGCCCAGCGCGACAACTTCATCGATGCGGGCAAACTGACTGCCGAAATTGCCTTCCTTGATGCGCGCGAAGCCATAGATCACGGCTTCCGCGTCCACCGGAGTACCATCGGTGAATGACACCCCTTCACGCAGCCGGAAGCGCCAGGTCAGGTCATCGACGCGATCCCAGCTTTCGGCAAGGCCGGGTGCCGGCACGGCGTCGGCACCGACGTGAACAAGCGTGTCGAGCAGGTTGATCACCGCGTTGTAGTCCAGCCGGCCGATACGGCGGAAGGGATCGAGGCTGGAAAAGCTCTCTGGCACGCCGATCACCACGGTACCGCCCCGGTTTGCGGCCGTCGCCGGACTGCGCAGGCCGGTCAGAAGGCCGGTACCGGCCATGACAACGCCGGCCCCGGCGGTCTTGAGAAACAAGCGTCGGTCAAGATTCTTCATTGTTTGACTCCCTGTCGTGGTTTGTCTTCTGGTTACATTCAACGACGACGGCCACATTGCCGCGTCAGCGCCTGGGTCATTTCTCGCGGTTAAGCGCCATCGAGGTGCAGCGCACGCTTCCTCCGCCAAGGGTGAACAGCCGGTAGCTCGGATCGAACACCTCGATGCCCTCGGCGCGCAGCCGGGCGTTGATGTCTGTGTTCTCTGCCGGCGAGATCACCCGGTCACGCCCCAGCGCCAGCAGGTTCGTTGCCGCCCGCGACGCTTCCTTGAAGGAAGCGGGCAGGAGCCGGATGCCCTGGGCGCGAAGCCAGTCCAGCGTGTCGTCGCGGATCACATCGCTGCAGGCCACAGCCAGGCCGTCCGCCGCCATCGAGAACAGGGTATCGAAATGCAGGAAATGATCCGGGAAGGTGGTGACATGGGCTTCCCAGCCCTGGGCCTCGAACCAGCCGGCGAACTGTGCCGCACCCTCGGCATCGGACCGGACCCCGGATATCCCGATCAGCAGAACCCCGGGCCGGATCATGTGGATATCGCCACCCTCAAGGCGACCGCAGGTCGCCCAGTTGAAGACCGGAATCCCCGCCTCCCGGTAGAAATTGATCAGCGATGCGTATTCGCCCCGGCGCGTTTCGGCCTGAAGCATCAGATGCACAACACCCCAGGGTGTCATCTGGCTGGAGTCGCGCGTATAGCACTGGTACGGCAGATGGGGTTCGGTGCGCAGGTAATGTCGCCTGACCCCGGCGCGATCGAAAGCGTCCTCGAATTCCGCATATTGTGCCATCAGGGCGTTCAGATCAAACGCCGTACCCGCCGCGAGGGTTTCGCGCGAGGCCCGGTTCACCGGATTCCACCGGTAGCTTTCCGGTCGACACAGCAGCACATCGGTAAGCACGCCGGTCTCGTTCCCCACGCCCCATTTCGACAGCGGCGTCACGCCGGCAGTGCTGTCAGTCCTTGATCGTGCATGGTCGGTCATTGTCAGCGTCCTGTGCCATAACCGGAACGGCGCGGATCCGCCGCTCCTACCAGAATTGGTCCGTCTGCCCCGCCAAGCCCGACCCGACCAGCCAGCAGCACCCCGCCGGCATCGAATTCGAAATCGGGCCAGGGGTGAAGCTGATGGCCCCGGCGCCCGAGATCGGCGCGCACGTCCGGGGGCAACCGCGCCTCGGCATCGACGCGTCCGGGGAAGTCGGGATTGGGGTAGAAGGAATTGGGAAACGAGAAGCTCGCAACACGGGGCGCCTCGACCGCGGGCTGCGGCTGCATGCCGTGAACGGTGCAGTTCAGAAAGACCTGAACCATCGCCTGCACGATCACATCGCCCCCCGGACAGGTCAGGGTCATGAACTCGTCGGTACCCGGGAGCAAGGCCAGGGCAGCGGCAGGGGTGATCCGCGGGCGCTTGCCCGGCGCCAGAACATTCACATCGTCCGGGCGCAGGCGGCTTTGCACACCGCGGCAGGATGCCATCAGGCCCAGACCCGGAATGATCGGGCCACCGTCCAGCGTATCGCTGGGCACGACCGCTATGGCATTGCCCGCGCGGTCGACCGCGCACAATGCGGTTGTATCGAAACGCGGCCGCGCGGCACCGGGGCCCGCGCCCGGCTGCCGTGTCGCTGCAACATCGGTGATTTCGGCAGCGCGGGCGGCAAGGTAGCCTGGATCAAGCAACCCGTCGAGATCGATCCGGGCGAAGGCGGGATCGCAGTAATGCCGCTCCCGGTCCCCGAAGGCGATCTTGAGGGCTTCGATCAGCCAGTGCAAACCCTCTGCGCTGTCTGCGCCCGCCCCGGCCAGATCGAAGGAAGACAACACGCCGAGCGCTTGCAGCATGATCGGGCCCTGGGTCCCGAAATCATTGGTAAAGACCTGCCAGTCTCCGAAACGGAGGTTCGGCGCCGGCACCACCGCGCACCGGAACTCGGCCAGATCGGCCCTTCCGAGCCAGCCGCCGGTGTCGCGGTTGAACGCAACCAGCCGCTCGGCAATCGGGCTGTCATAGAATGCGGCGCGCACCGATTCCAGCCTGGCCGACCGCGCCGCCCCACGCTCTGCCGCGGCCAGCGCCTCGAGTGTACGGGCAAGATCAGGCTGGCGCAGCATTTCGCCCGGCAGGGGCGCGCGACCCTTCGGCCAGTAGATGGACCGGGAGCTTTCCCACTGCACAAAGCTGCGCCCCATGATTTCGAGCGCGGTGGCGGTTCGGGGATCGAGCGGAAAGCCTTCGGCAGCGGCCCGCACGGAAGGCGCAACGATATCCGCGAAAGACCATGTTCCGAATCTGTCCAGAACCGTGACCAGGGCATCGACAGCCGCCGGCACCACGGCCGCCGGCGACCCAAGCGGCAGATCGCCTCCGTGACGCTTCAGGAAAGCTTCGAGTGTCACCTCGCGGCCCCAGACACCGACACCGGACACCGACCAGACGACATCCGACCCTGCCGGCCGCACCAGAATCGGCGCGATTCCGCCAAGGTTGCACATGTCAGGCTGAATCACGGCCGAAGCGAACCCGCCGGCAATGCCGGCATCGACCGCAGTGCCCCCGCGCGCCATGACATCGGCCATGATCTGGGCAACCAGGGGATGGCCCGCCACGACCATGTGATCCCGACCGACCAGGGTCGGCCTCATCGCCTCGGGCGGGGGGTAGACCGAAGGTGTAGGCGATGAAGCGTTGCGCATCCCGCCTGCCGAATCGGGGTCTATCCGGGGTTCTGTCGCCATTGCGTCGCCCCGATCAGCCTGCCGAGTCCGGCACTTGCGGCAGTTCCTCGAGCTCGACCACTGCACCGCCGGGAGTGCGCAGATAGACGCAACGTCCTTCGGGAAACGCCACGACCTCCCCCAAGGGCGCGGCCCCCGCGGCCGTCATGCGCGTCAACTCCTGGTCAAGGTCGCCCACCGCAAAGGCAACATGGGCCAGCGGCACCGGGCCGGAAGAAGCATGAGGCACGGAATTCGTGTCATGAAACTCGATGAGCTCGATACGGCAACCATCCTGAGGCCGGGACAGGATCGCCAGCCGGACTGTCAGACCGCTGCGGCCGGTCAGCCGCGCCACCTCGTCGGTCAGGTCATCCGCCAGCAGATCGGCCTCGAAACCCATGCAATCCATGAAGAAGCGCATCGCGGCTTCGATATCCGAGACCGAAAGCGATGCATGAAGCAGCGTCGGCAGACGCCCCCGCCCCGTTGTTGCCGGAAATGCCGACGTGCCTTCCATACCGCCCCCGGATTGAATTATCGTATCCAATCCTAGGCTAGGCAAGGAGCGGTCGTTCTGTCAAGCCCATCCGGAACGCCGATCGAAGACAGACAGGAAATGCCTGCAGAACCGGCAGCCGAATCCGACTGCCGCCCAGCGGCTGGGCAAATCCGTACCCTTGGCGGAAGCGCCTCGGGGCAGTAGAAGGGGTGTTGTCGCGGCAGGGGCCTTGCATAGAGTTGATCGACAGCATGCATCACGACAAGGCGGTTGACCCGGGCTGGGCTTCGGATGCAGCCGGGCCGTCGGAAGGGGCAAGCGATATTCCCTATCGGTTCCTGCTGGACGCAATCCGTTCGGGGCGGCTTGGGGCCGGAACGCACCTGAGCGCCGAAGAGACGGCCCGCAAACTGGGTATCAGCCGGCAACCGGTCAGAGATGCCATCCGCAGGCTTGCAACCGAAGGGCTGATCGAACTGCGGCCGAATCGCGGAGCTTTCATCATCAGCCATGGGCCGGCGGAAGTGACCGAGCTCTTCGAATTGCGCGCAGTCTACGAGGGGCTGGTTGCCCGGGACGCGGCGCTATCCATCGACGGTGCGGGGCTGGATCGGGCAAGGCGGGGGCTGCTTGCATTGGGACAAGCGCTTTCGGACATCGACCGCTTCATCGCCGCCCATGATGCGCTGCATGCAATCTTTCGCGAATATTGCCCCAAGACCCGGCTGAAATCGGAATGCATGCGCATCCAGCATGCCACCGAGCCGCTGCTGCGGCTGATGCTGCATCACAGCCCGACTGCAATGGACATGACGATGGCCGAACACCGGGCACTGGTCGAAGCCATCGCATCGGGCGATCCGGACCATGCCGAAATAGCCATGCGCGCCCATATCCTCGATCAGGACGCGGCAGCCCTGCTGCCGGGCTCCGACGACAGGCTCAGGATGGTGCAGAGGTAGTTTTGGCCGTCTGACAGAAGTAACCGGACGGCAGCATTGCGCCCCGGCGCACAGTCGGCGGGGCTGCAGACCGGGTCACGCCACATTGCCCAGAAGATGGACTATCCCCATTCCCTGAAGGATGTGGCTTCGCATGCAGGCTTCGCTGGCTGCGCTGTCTCCACTTCCCATTGCGGCCAGCACCTCGCGGTGTTCGTCAACCGTGTTGACGAGGGCGGTCGGGCAGTTGCGCAGGTTTATCCTCAGACAGGGTTCGGTCGCCGTTCGAAAGCGTACCACTTCGGCAACCAGTCGCGGCCGGGGGCAGTACTGAAGGAAGATATCGTGGAACTGGTCATGGGCCCGGACGAACCAGTCCACATCGGACCGTGCCCGTTCCAGACGCTGCAGGGCGATTTCGGCTTCATGAAGACCCTCGGCATCGATTCGGGCCGCAATCAATGCGGCGGCAAAACCCTCGAGCGCAGCGCGAATCTCGAACAGTTCGGCCACATCCTGCGGGGCCAGTTCGGTCACGATGGCGCCGCGGTTGGAGCGCATCGTCATGTAGCCCTCGCTGGCCAGCTGCCGGATCGCCTCGCGTACGGGCATTCTGCTGATGGAAAGCTGCTGGGCTACGGTTTCGGCCGCGACATGGGTGCCGCCGGGCAAACGCCCGCTGCGGATCTCGTCGGACAGATGCTTGTAGGCCAGGGCCTGAGCGCTGAGACCGGTTTCGCCCTTCTGGCCTTCGACTGCCATTGCACTGCCTCCTGAAGCGCGCTTGCCGGCCAATCCGGACACTCGGCCGCAGTGTGAAGAGTGTCAGCAAAACGGACGCTTGACAATCAGCGGCTGCCCAATAAGCATACGTGTATCCAATCTGGCCGACGGGTGTCCTTGCCCGCGCGGCAATAATGACAATGAACCACGGGGGCGCGGCATGATCAGGGCCAACGCGGAAGGCAATTCAGGCGAACCGGTCACGCATGCCCGGTTTCGCCGCATGGCAAGGATGCGCGCATTCGACGAGGCCTGCCTCGATGCCCTGCGCCGCGGCGTGATCCATGGCGAGCTGCATGTGGGCCTCGGGCAGGAAGCGGTGGCCGCGGGCATGGCCGAATCACTGCGGCCCGAGGATGCGGTCGTATCATCTCATCGCAACCACTTTCATGCCCTGGCAAAGGGCGTTGATGCCCGCGCCCTGCTGGCCGAGATATGCGAGCGTGAAACCGGACTTTGCCGCGGTCGCGGGGGGCACATGCACCCGTTCGATCCGGCCACCAACTTTTCCGCGACCGGTATCGTTGGCGCATCGCTTCCCGTGGCGCTGGGCTACGCGCACGCATTCGGCATGCAGGGCGGCGATGCTGTCGCCATCGGGGTTACCGGCGACGGCGGGTCTCATACCGGTGGTTTTCATGAATCGATGGTCATGGCCGGGGCGCGACGGCTGCCGCTCGTCGCCCTTGTCGAAAACAACGCGCTGGCAATTTCAGTACCGTTTTCCGAAATTTCACCGACCGCAACGGTGGCGGAACGGTCCTCGGCATACGGCGCGCTTGGTCTGCATGTGGATGGTACCGATGTTGACGCTGTGGCCCGGGTATTCGCGCAGGCCATGGACCACGCGCGCGCAGGCCGGGGGCCAGTGATCGTCGAGGCGACCTGCCACCGGTTCCGCGGTCATTTCGAAGGGGATCCGGAGGGCTACCGCCCGCGCGAGGAACGGCGGCGCCTGCGCGAACAGTTCGATCCGCTGACGCTGTACCGCGCCCGACTCGAGGCCGCGGGCGAATCCCCGGATGTTCTCGACGGGATACTGGCCGCCGAAAAGTCCGGCATGAAGACCCTGCTTGCCGAGGTGCTGGAGGATGAAATGCCAGACCCGGCCGGCGCGCTCGATCATGTCTTCACCGATAATGCCGGGAGACCTGCATGAATAACAGGCTCGCGAATGACCGACGTGCGATGCCGCTGCCGGCGACCATCGCAGAGGCAATTGCGCTCGAAATGGAACGCGACCCGAGCATCCTCTGCATCGGCGAGGATATCGGCCGCGCCGGAGGCGTTTTCGGGACGACCCGGGGGCTTCTGGACCGCTTTGGCCGCGACAGGGTGGTCGATGCCCCGATCGCAGAGATGGCGTTTTCGGGAATGGCCGTCGGCCTGGCGCAGGCGGGCATGCGCCCCCTGGTTGAAATCATGTTCGTCGATTTCATCGGCGTCTGCCTCGAACAGGTTTACAATGCTGCCGCCAAGATCCCCTACATGTCCGGCGGTCGGCAGCGCATGCCGATCGTCTTCAAGACTGCAGGGGGCTGCATCGGCTCTGCGGCGCAGCATTCGCAATGCCTGTGGGGTCTTTTCGCGCATCTTCCCGGTATCAAGGTCGTAGCGCCCTGCAATCCGCATGATCACAAGGGCCTCATGGCCGAAGCGCTTCGCAGCGACGATCCGGTGGTATTCATCGAACACAAGGATCTGCTGCTGCGAAAGGGCAAGGATTTCCGACATCATCCCGAAGTGCCCGACGAAGCCTACACGGTGCCGATGGGAAAGGCTGCGGTGGTCCGGCCGGGAACCGACGTAACGCTGGCCACGCTGAGCCTTTCGGTCGAGCACGCGCTCGAGGCGGCCGAGACAGTGGCGGCCGAGGGCATATCGGTGGAGGTGATCGATCTTCGCAGCATCGTTCCGCTCGATACCGATACCGTCGCGCGGTCGGCGGCCAGCACGGGACGGCTGCTGGTGGTGGACGAAGACTATCTCAGCTTCGGCCTTTCGGCAGAACTGACCCTTCGGGTGATCGAACGGCTCGGTCTGACAGGCCTGCGGCAGGTCGAGCGGCTGGCCGTCCCGGATGTGCCGATACCCGCGGCCCTGAGCCTGGAAAAGGCGGTGCTTCCCGGCCCGGACAAGATTGCCCAGCGCCTGCGCCAGATGGCCGGAGGACGTTGACAATGCCTCGGGTGGCAATCCTTGGCGCGGGTGGGGGCATCGGGCAGGCCTGTGTCCGCGAATTTGCCGAGGCGGGCTGGGAAATCGCCGCAGGCGATGTGGATGATGCCACTGCGGCTGCCGCGCTGGCAGGCGCACCGGGGTTCGCCGCTGCGGTCAATGTCACCGACCCGGACACCGTGGCCCATTTCGCTGAAAGGGCCGAAGCGACCGCCATGGTCTATGCGGCCGGCATCAACGCGACCATGCCGATAACCGACACCGATTTCGATGTCTGGCGCAAGGTCATGGCGGTGAACCTGGACGGCGCTGCAATCGCCGCGGCTGCCTTCGCCCGGTGCATGATTGCGGCCGGCAGCGGCGGCAGCATGGTGTTTCTTTCCTCAACGGCGGGCTTGCGCGGCGAAGCCGGGGCTTCGGCCTACTGTGCTTCGAAATTCGGTCTTGTCGGACTGGTCCAGAGCGTTGCGGCTGAACTGACCGCGCATGACATCCGGGTCAATGCGGTGGCGCCGGGAAATGTCGACACGCCGATGCTGCGTGCCGTCGCCCGGGATATCGCACAAGCCGAAGGCAGCGACCCCGAGGCGGTGTGGCAAGGCCTTGCAACTGCCGGCGCCGCGTGCCGGCTCGTTCGTCCGGACGAGGTGGCCCGGCTCTGCCTGGCGCTTTCCGCCCCCGGCCTGGGCGCCCTGACCGGAGCGACCGTGCCGATCGACGCCGGATCGATGCTGCTTTGACGGGGGCAAGGATGACCGCAAGGACATTTCTGCCACCGCCGGACGGGTTTGATGCCCTGACCTATACCCGCAGTGCGGCCGCCGCGGTCGGGCTGTCGCTGGACGAGGCTGAACTGTCCGAAGTCGCCGCGAACCTCGGTCGGACGGCGGGCTTTGCCGCCCTTGTCGCCACCGTCGAGGGGCTGTCCGATACGGTGCCGGCGCCTGTCTTCCGGCCTGTCGAAGCCAATTCACCCGGCACCGACGCGACCGAAGGCCGCCCATGACGCGCAGTGTGGCTGGAATTGCCGCTGCATTTGCCGACGGCAGTCTCAAGGCGGCAGACTCCGTCGAGATGGCGCTGGAAAACCTGAATGCGGTTGCACCTCTGGGCGCGGTAACGGCGGTTCATTCCGAACGTGCGCGGCGGCGCGCGGCAGAACTGGACCGGTGCCGCGCCGCCGGGCTGCCCGCAGGCCCGCTGGCCGGCGTGCCCTTTGCCGTGAAGAACCTTTTCGACGTGGCCGGGGCCGTCACCCGCGCCGGAAGTGCCGCAACCGACGGCAACGACCCGGCCGGCAAGGACGCTTTTGCCATTCAAGCGCTGGAAGCTGCCGGCGCGATCCTTGTCGCCTCCACCAACATGGACGAATTCGCCTATGGCTTCAGCGGAGAAAACGCCCACGACGGAGACACGCGAAATCCCCGCGGCCCGTGGCGCGGGGCGGGCGGGCTTTCGGCCGGCGGCTCATCATCAGGGTCGGCGGCGCTGGTCGCAGCCGGGGCCGTACCGCTGGCGCTGGGCACCGACACCAACGGATCGGTGCGGGTTCCGGCCGCCCTTTCCGGGGTGGCGGGCCTCAAGCCCACCTATGGCAGGCTGTCGCGATCAGGCGTCTATCCCTTTGTCGACAGTCTCGATCACGTCGGGCTCTTTGCCGCCAGTGTTCAGGATCTGGCTCTGGGTTACGATGCGCTTCTGGGCCTCGATCCGTCCGACCCGGCGCAGGCCCGGCGCACGCCGGCACCGGTTTGCCCCCTCGCCGAAGATCATCGGTTGCGTTGCGCCCGGCTGGGTGGATGGTTCTCTGGCCCGCTTCACGCGGATGTTGCCGAAGCCATGGACGCGGCCGCCGCGGCGCTGCACTGTCGCGGCACGGTCGATCTGCCGCTCGCCGAGGCTGCCCGCGCCGCGGCCTTTGTGTTGACAACGGCCGAGGGCGGTCAACGCCACCTGCCAACCCTCAGGACACGCCCTGATCGCTATGGTCCGCTTGTCCGCGACCGGCTGCGCGCCGGCGCTCTGGTTCCTGCGGCCTGGACGGGCGATGCCCAACGCCTTCGGCGTCGGTTGGCCGAAATCCTTGCAGCGCTGCACGCAGGACATCAGATACTGATCGCGCCGGCCACGCCATGCCCTGCTTTTCCCCTCGGGACGGTCGATTGGGACGTTGACGGCGTGATGCTGCCGATCCGTCTGGCCATCGGCATGTTCACCCAACCGCTCACGCCGGCCGGACTGCCGATTGCCGTCGTTGCCCGTCGGGGACGGATTTCGGGTCTGCCGGTCGGGGTCCAGATAATCGGCCGGCCATGGCACGAGGCCGAGGTCCTTGCCGCCGCGCGCAGGCTCGAAGCGGCAGGGTTCAGGATTTCCCCAGACTGCTGCGAGGTAACGCAATGACGCTCGGCCATGCCATTAACCTGCCCGAAGTCGTCGCCGAAGTCCGGCAGGTGTTTGACCGCTACGAGGCCGCGCTGACAGCCAACGATGTGCCGGTTATGGAAGAGCTGTTCCTGAATGCACCGGAGACCACGCGTTACGGTGTGGGCGAAAACCTGTATGGCTGGCAGGCGATCTCGGAGTTTCGCCGGTCCAGGACGACCGGCGCATTCAGGCGCAGGCTCATGAACACGGTGATCACGACCTACGGGCGTGACTTCGCCACCGCCAATACCGAATATCTGCGCGAAGGACACGACCGCCCCGGCCGCGAGACCAAGACCCTGATCCGCACCGCAGACGGATGGCGCATCGTTTCGGCCCATGTCAGCCTGCTCGGAGAAACGGTCTGATGCCCTGCGGGCCAGGCGTTTCGGTGCCATGCCCCGGTCAGCGGCCTCAGGGCCGGACGGGGTGACTGGCGATTCCTCGCGGCCTGTGTCGGGCAACCCCTCAGCGGATGCAATCCGGGACGGGTACCGCCGCCGCAAAGGGATCGGCCAGGCAGAGGCACTTGCGTGCCGACGCGCGGCCGCATAGGTCCTGATCTGCGTACACAGGAGACCCCGATGCAGATCAAGATCAACACCGATCACAACATCCATGGCGACGAACGGCTCAAGGAGATTGCCCGCGATATCGTTTCGCACGGCGTTGCCCATCTGCTCGAACGCCTGACCCGGATCGAGGTTCACCTGCAGAATGCCAGCGCCACGCGCGCGGGCCCCCAGGACATCCGCTGCATGATCGAAGCGCGCCCCGAGGGCATGAAACCCATCGCCGTGACCCATAACGATGCCAATGTCGAAGCCGCGCTGCGGGGCGGCGCGCGCAAGCTGCGCGACCGGCTGGATTCCGAATTCGGCAAGCTGGACAGGCGCTGAACCCGTGCACGGCCGGCTTGAGGTGCGCACCACGGGCCCGGGCCTGCACGAGATTACCGGCGCCGTCGCCGAATGGCTTGCCGGCCGTGGCGCGGATGACGCGGTGCTGACCCTGTTCCTGCGCCACACATCGGCCAGCCTGCTGATTCAGGAAAACGCCGATCCCGACGTGCGCGCAGACCTCGCGACCTTCTTTCGCAGGTTCGCGCCGCACGCCGATATGCCCGGCATGGGCTGGATCACCCATCGGTCGGAAGGGCCGGACGACATGCCCGCGCATATCCGCGCAGCCGTGCTGCCGGTGATGCTGACGGTTCCGGTTTCTTCCGGGCGCATGCTGCTTGGGACATGGCAGGGAATCTTCCTGTTCGAACACCGCGACCGGCCCCATCGTCGTGAAGTGGTTCTGACCCTGCGCTGAAGGCGCGTTTCGGTTGAAACGCGGCACGGGTCTTGCCGAGACCACGCAGAGCCGGTGACAGTGCAGGGCCGGCCGCTCAACCGCGACCGATGAATGGCATTTCGGTCGCCATCACCGTGATGAACTGGACATTGGCACCCTCTGGAAGCGTGGCCATGTGCATGACCGTTTCGGCGACGGCCAAGACATCCATGAGCGGTTCCTGCCGGACCGAACCATCCGCCTGCATCACACCGCTTGCCATGCGCGCGGTCATCTGGGTTGCAGCGTTGCCGATGTCGATCTGACCGCAGGCGATCCCGAAGCGGCGACCGTCAAGCGAAAGCGAACGGGTGATGCCGGTAACGGCATGTTTCGCGGCGGTATAGGCAATCGTCCCCGGGCGCGGAACATGGGCCGAAATGGAACCGTTATTGATGATCCTGCCACCCTGCGGCGACTGCGAACGCATCCGGGCAAACGCCGCGCGGGCGCACAGGAACAGCCCGGTCACATTGACGTCGATCATCGCCCGGAAGTCCGCAGGCGAAACCATGTCGGGCGTCGCAGGGGCCAGATTGCGCCCGGCATTGTTGAACAGGACGTCGATGCGACCCCAGCGGGCCGTGGCCCGGTCGAAGGCATCATCGACGGCAGCCTCGTCGGTGACATCACAGGGCAATGCCAACGCAGCGGCGCCATGGGGCTCGGCGATCGGGTGCAGCCTGTCTGCCCGACGCCCGATCAGCCCTACATTCCAGCCGGCGGCAAGAAAGGTTTCTGCCGTGGCCTTTCCGATGCCGCTGCCGGCTCCGGTCACGATGATCGATCTTCTTTCTGTCATTGCCGGCCTCCCTGTCGGGGCAGATCAACGATTCCGATCAGCCGGACCAAGCCCCTGCCAGCGGCGCATCGGTACGGTGATGTCGAAAAGGTCGAGTACCCTGCCCACCGAGTGATCCACGATATCATCGATCGAGCCGGGCTGCGTGTAGAAGGCCGGAACCGGCGGTGCGATGATCGCGCCCATTTCGGCAACTGTCGTCATCGACCGCAAGTGGCCGACGTGCAGCGGGCTTTCCCGGACCATCAGCACAAGGCGCCGACGCTCCTTCAATACGACATCCGCGGCGCGGGTCATCAGACTTGTGGTCACGCCGCTGGCGATTTCGGAAAGCGTGCGGATGGAACAGGGCGCAATGATCATCCCGCGGGTCCGGAACGATCCGCTTGCGATGCTGGCACCGACATTGCCGACCGGGTGGAGGTGATCACAATGCGCTTCCAGGTCGCGCAGGCCCATCCCGCACTCCAGGCGCAGGGTCATTTCGCCCGCGCGGCTGACGATCAGATGGGTCTCGACCCCGGCAGTGCGCAACGCCTTGAGGCAGCGCAAACCGTAAACGGCACCCGACGCACCGGTTATTCCGACGATCATCCTGCTGTCATTCACGCGTGCTCTCCCGGGTGCTGCGATCCTGGCAGACCACACTAGCCAGAGTTACCCCCCGATTGGAACGCCAAAGCGAACTCGCCGCGGCACGCAGGCCGCTGCCCGCCGCTTGCCGGCATCATCCCGCAACGGCGGCCCCGTCCCATGCCGGATCGGCGCTGCCGACGGCCGTGCCTGCCGGTGTCATCCCGACGGCATGCACGACCCCGAGGTGATTGACATGGCCTTCCCCGGCCAGTTCGGGGCGGGTACCCCATGCGGCAAGGCTGCCGATTACCATCGGGCCGGCATGGGCATGCACCCGCGGTATCCTGCCCCGGATGGTGACCCTGGGAAAGCGTACTGCCTCATCCAGCGACAATCCGCGGTCGATCAGGTTCACGATGACCTGCATCACCGCGCCCGGTATCCGTTCGCTTCCCGCTGCGCCGAGCGCGGCAACCAGCTGGCCATCACGGGTAACGATGGCCGGGCACATTTCGGTCACGTCGCGGGCACCGGGTGTTGGCTGCCGTTCGATCTGGTAACTGCGCGCCAGCAACACGCCATGCAGCGGATCGGCAACCCGCTGGCCGAAATGCGGACCGATCGAGCAGGTGAAGGTCACGCAATTCCCGTCCTTGTCGAGCACCGATGCATGGGTCGTGTCCTGATCGGAAGTCACGGCCGGCGCCTTCAGGGTCTCGGCGTCCAGAGGTATGGGTTCGGGCAGGGCGTCGAGTTCGGCGCGGATCTCCTCCACCCGCCGCCGTGCATGGGCAGCCGAAGCCAGACGCGCAAGCGCGATGCCATCGGCGCGCGGCTCCAGCGTGCCGAGCTGCTGCGGCCGGTCACCCAGAACGTGCCGGATCACCAGAACCAGCAGCCGGGCCTCTCTGGCGCTCATGGTCCGGCCGAAACGCGGCAGCAGATCGAGAATGGCAAGCATCTGCACAAGGCTGTGGCCCCATCCCTGCCGCCCGATCGTGGTGACCTCGCAATCGCGAAACCGGACGGTCAGCACCTCGCCCGAACGCGCGGCGTTGGCGATGATGTCCGCGGCCTGCCAATGGCCGCCGCAGCCCCTGACTCCATCCGCCAGCGCCGCTGCGCGTTGCGGATCGGTCAGCGCCCTTGCGCCCAGACTGGCAAAGTCGCGCAACAGCGCGGCAAGCCGCGGATGGCGAAAGGGCGACGGCACCTGCCGCCCGTCGCCGGCATAGATGGCCGCGGCAGGGTCCAGTGCCAGTGCGGGGAGCTGGGCGGCCCAGACGCGGCCGAGCTGTGCAGTCGGCGCAAAGCCGTCCTCGGCCAGCCGGATTGCGGGGTCGGCGACCACCGGAAGCGGCAGCACACCATGCAGCGCATGCAGCCTTGCCAGCGCCTGCGGCAGGCCGGGAATGCCCGCACCGGCATATCCAGCGGCCCCTGGTGTCGTTGCCGCACGCGGTACGGCGGTGGCGCCGTCGACGGCGGTGGTGCGCCCCTCGACGTCGCGCCACAGCATCTGGCAGCGCCCGAAGAAACTGCAGTTCGCCGGGTCGCTGACCGCCAGCGCCAGCGCCGTGGCAACCGCGGCGTCGGCGGCATTGCCGCCCGCCCGCAGGATGGCAGCCCCCGCCTGCGCGGCATGGGGCGTCCCTGCGCAGACCATGCCCTGCGCGGGGCGTGTGAAACCTTGGCCAGCAATGCTCATGAATTCTACCTGATCTGGTGTCGTGGGCAGTCCGGCCACCTGCGCCTAGCTGCGGCTTCGCGGCGATCGCGGGTCAAGCACATCGCGAAGGCCGTCTCCGAGCAGGTTGAAGCCAAGCACGGTTATGAAGATGGCCAGCCCGGAAAGGATCGCCGCATTGGGCGCGACTTCCATGAAGGCACGGGATTCCTGAAGCATGCGCCCCCAGGATGGCGCCGGCGGTGGCAGACCGAGACCCAGAAAGCTGAGCCCGGCCTCGCCCAGGATCGCACCGGGGAACTTGAGCGTCGCCTGCACGATGATCGGACCCGAACAGTTGGGCAGGATGTCCTGAAACAGCACTTTCCACGGCCGTTTGCCCAGCGCGACCGCGGCGGTCACGTAATCGGATTCCTTGCGCTGCATCACCGTGGCCCGGACAACGCGGGCAAAGCGGGGCACGCCGACGATGGTCAGCGCAACGACGATCGCCGTCATCGTGCCGCCGAAGACCGCCACCAGCGCGATGGCCAGAAGCAGCCCCGGAAAGGCCATGAGCGCATCCATCACCCGCATGATGGCGGCGTCGGTGGCACCGCCGGCAAAGCCCGACAGCGCCCCCAGCCCGACACCGACCAGCACGGACAACAGGGTGACCGCAAAACCGACCTGGAGCGAGATGATCCCGCCATGGGCAAGCCGCGCCAGCAGGTCGCGGCCGAACTGGTCGGTACCCAGCAGATGAACCGGCCCGGGTGGCTGCAAGGCATTGCGCACATTCATCTGGTTCGGAT
The DNA here is from genome assembly GCA_007128865.1 of Paracoccaceae bacterium. Lineage (GTDB taxonomy): Bacteria > Pseudomonadota > Alphaproteobacteria > Rhodobacterales > Rhodobacteraceae > Rhodobaculum. The sequence continues at coordinate 9,274 of SKWP01000488.1, read as the reverse complement.
CGAAGGGCAGCACCAGCGGCAGCAGCAGCGAAAACACGAGCACGAAGCCCACCATTGCCAGCCCGACCACGGCAAGCGGGTTGCGCCGTGTCCGGCGCAGCAGGCTTCTGATCTCGGGACTGGCAAGCATGAGGGGTTACACCCGGCTGATGAAGACTTGCGGCAAGTGCCGTGGAAGTCGGGGGCGGCCAGGGCCGCCCCCGCGTGGGCTCACTGGTCGAGCCAGACGAAGGCGAGCCCGGTTTCGGCGTTCGAGAAACCGCCCTGACGGTCGGTGCGGAAGTCGCGCACATGGTGACGCCAGGCCATGGTATTGGGCGCGAAATACAGGATCGGATTCGGCGCATCGCGCTGCACGGTGTCGAATACCTGCTGGTAAAGGGCCCTGCGCGCCGCCGGGTCGGTCTGGCGGCGGGCTTCGTCCAGAAGCGCGCTCACCTCGGCGTTCTCGTAGCCGCCGGCATAAAAGTTCGCCGGGCCTTCAGGCGTGTAGAAGCGGGCATAGCGGCCGTCCGGGTCGGCGTACCAACCGGCCGCGGCAACCACCATGTCGAAGTTGTGGGCCCGCATCCGTTCGGCCAGCGCGGCCCAGTCGGACATCGCAATGGTGGCCCGGAAGCCCGCCTCGTTGAGCTGGCTCTGCACGATCTGGGCATCGTCGATATAGAGCGACCGCGCCTCGATCGTGATGTCGAGCCCGTCGGCATGGCCGGCCTCGGCCAGCAGCTCGCGCGCCCGTGCGACATCGCGCTGCGGAAGCTCGGCCTCCATGCGCCAGAAGCTGCCTTCATCCCAGATCTGGTTGTCGACATGGCCGAAACCGAAGGTTCGCGCCAGCATCAGCTCTTCGCGATCAAGCGCCAGATCCACGGCCTGACGCACCCGCACGTCGTCAAAGGGCGGGCGGGTGGTGTTCATCGTGGCCATGCGCCAGCTCGTGCCCGGCGCCACCAGCAATTCGAAACCGCGGTTCTGGTTCGCCATGAGGCTGGGCAGCAGTTGCGAGGGCACCGCGGTGATCAGGTCCACGGCACCGGTGCGCAGCGCCACCATCCGCGCGGCCTCGTCGCTGACCGGCGTGAAGACCACGCGATCGAGGTAGGGCAGATCGCCGCGCCAGTAATCATCGAACCGGTCGAGCACGAGCCTTTCGCCAAGATCGTAATTGTTGAACTGGAACGGCCCGGTTCCCACCGGATGGGTGATGCTGCCATCGGCATTCACGCTTTCGGAGGGAATGATCGCGGCCCAGACCCCGACCAGATTGGCAAGGAAGGGCGCGAATGCGGACTGCAGGTGGATGGCAACGGTGTAGTCGTCGATCACCTCGACGCGGTCGATGATCTCGAGGTTCTGCCTGCGGCGCGAGGCGGTTGCCGGATCGAGGATGCGTTCGAGGCTGAACTTCACGTCCTCGGCCACCATCTCGCGGCCGTTGTGGAACTTGACGCCGCGTTCAAGCTCGAAGGTATAGACAAGCCCGTCGTCCGAAATCGAATAGCTGTGCGCAAGCCAGGGCACGATGTTCATGCTGCCGTCGAAATGCAGCAACCCCTCGCCGAACTGGCTGAGCGCCCACACGGTGTTGTCGCCAAGGATAACATGCGGATCGATCCCGTTGGTCACCGTGGTCGAGCTGACGCCGATGGTCATGGTGCCGCCCCTTTTCGGCGTGTCGGCAACAAGCGGCACCGCAAGCAGGGCGCAGCCCAGCGCCGTGGCGGCAAACAGTGATGTCAGTTTCATTGGTTGGTTCCTCCTGTTGGTGACGATGGCGAAAGGGCTCAATCCAGCTTCACCCGCGGATCGAGGTATCGGTAGCTGATGTCGACGATGAGATTGACCGCGACGTATACGATCGCGGCCACCAGAACGACGCCCTGGATCAGGGGATAGTCGCGCTCGTAGACGGCATCCACGGCAAGCCGGCCGATGCCCGGCCAGGCAAAGATCACTTCGGTCAGCACCGCGCCTTCCAGCAGGCCGCCGAACTGGATGCCGATGATCGTGACGGTCGGGATCATGGCGTTCTTGAGCACATGGACGCCCACAATCACCCGTTCGCCCAGCCCCTTGGCCCGCGCGGTGCGCACATAGTCCTGGCTGAGCTGTTCGATCATCTCGGCGCGGATCAGCCGGGTCAGGTTCGCCGCCATCGCGGTGCCAAGCGTGACCGCAGGCAGGATCAGATGCTTCATCGCGGTCCAGAAATCCTCGGCCGGGCTGACATAGCCCATGGAGGGAAGCCAGCCGAGGTACTGGGAAAACAGCAGCACCAGCAGAATCCCGAACCAGAAGTTCGGAATCGAAATCCCGGCAAGCGCCACGGCCATGGCCCCGAAATCGGGCAGCCGGTTCTGGTAGAGCGCGGCAATGATGCCGGCCGGCAGGCTGATGGCCAGCGCCACGACGGCACTGGCAAGCGCCAGAAGCAGCGTGTTGGGAAAGCGTTCGAGGATCAGCTTGAGGATCGGCTCGCGCGAATACATCGACGTGCCGAAATCCCCGCTCAGGATATTGGTCAGCCAGGTCCAGTATTGCACCGGCAGGGGCCGGTCGAGGCCATAGCGCTCGCGCAGTGCGGCCTCTACCACCGGGTCTGAATGCCCCTCGCCCATCAGCACGTCGATGGGGTTGCCCGGAACCATGTGCAGCAGCGAAAAGACAAGCACCGAAAGGATCAGCAGCACCGGAACCAGCTGCAGCAGGCGGCGCAGGGTGTATTTCAGCATGGCCGTGCCTCCGCTTGCGATACCGGCGCGGCCCAGACCGGCCCGCGCTCCAGCGTCCCGAGCCGCAGGCAGGCCACCTGCCGCGCGTCGCCAAGCCGTTCCAGAACCGGCGCGGTGCGGGCGCAGCCTTCGTCGGCATGCGGGCAGCGGGTGCGGAACCGGCAACCGCTGGGCGGGTCCAGCGGGCTGGGCACATCGCCGGCCAGCAGGCGCCGCCGCTCGCGGCGCCGGCCGGGCTGCGGAATGGGCACGGCCGAGATCAGGGCGCGGGTATAGGGATGCCGGGGATCCTGAAAGACCGCTTCGGTGGGGCCGGTTTCGACGATCCGGCCCAGGTACATCACCGCCACGCGGTCGCAGAACGCCCGGACCACCGCGAGGTTGTGGGAAATGAACAGAAAGCTCAGCCCGAAATCGCGCCGCAATCCGGCAAGCAGATTGAGGATCTGTGCCTGGACCGAGACATCAAGCGCGGATACCGCCTCATCCGCGATCAACAGGTCGGGGTCCGGGCCCAGTGCACGGGCGATGCAGATGCGCTGGCGCTGGCCCCCCGAGAATTCATTCGGATAGCGTCCGGCATCCCCGGCCGAAAGACCGACCTTTTCAAGCAGCGCGCGAACCTTTGCGCGCCTGTCGCCGCCCGTCACACCATCGGCGATGCTTGATCCGATCGTCCGGCGCGGGTTGAGGGCGCTGTAGGGATCCTGCATCACGATCTGCATGCGCCGGCGCATCTGGCGCAACCTTGCCGGGCCCGCGCTGCCCAGATCGACACCATCGAAGATGACCTTGCCGGCCGAGGGCCGGTGCAGATGCAGGATCGTCCGCGCCAGGGTGGATTTCCCGCAGCCAGACTCGCCCACGATGCCCAGCGTTTCGCCGGCTGCCAGCTCCAGATCGACCCGATCCACGGCCTCCAGCCACTGCGAGGGCCTGCCGAAGATGTCGCGCGACACCGCAAAGCGCTGGCTCAGGCCCGCGACCCGCAGCAATGGCGTGTCCGAAGTTGCATCAGACATGCAGCCAGCACCTCACCATGCGATCCGCCCCGCGCAGTTCCGGCGGTGGCTTGGCGCAGACATCCATCGCCTGCGCGCAACGGGTCCGGAAGGCGCAGCCTTGGGGAAGGCGGCCGGGCGTCGGCGGGCTGCCCGGCAAGGCCACCAGCGGCCCGTCGCGTGGCGCCAGATCGACCCGCGGCACCGAGGCCAGCAGCCCCCGGGTGTAGGGGTGGCGCGGGTCTGAAAACAGATCGGCCGCGGCGGCTTCCTCGACCAGGCGGCCGGCATACATCACACCGATCCGGTCGGCCATTTCGGCCACCACGCCGATATCATGGGTGATCAGCACGATCCCGGTGCCGAATTCGGCGCGCAGGTCATCCAGCAACGCAAGGATCTGCGCCTGCACCGTGACATCAAGGGCGGTTGTCGGTTCGTCCGCCACCAGGATGCGCGGATTGCACGACAGCGCCATGGCAATCATCACCCGCTGGCGCATGCCGCCGGAAAGCTCGTGCGGATACTGCCCGATCCGCCGGGCAGGGTCGGAAATGCCCACACGTTCCAGCATCTCGATGGCCCGACGCCGCGCGGCGCCGCGATCCAGCGGCTGGTGCAGGCGAATGGTCTCGACAAGCTGATGGCCCAGCGTAAGCACCGGGTTGAGCGATGTCATCGGTTCCTGAAAGATCATCGCGATCTCGCGCCCGCGCACCCTGCGCAGCTCCGACCGCCGCATCGATGCAAGATTGCGCCCGCCAAGGCTCACCTCGCCCGCGCTGACCGGCACAAGCGCCAGCAGCGAAAGCGCGACGGTGGATTTGCCGCAACCGGATTCGCCAACGATGGCATAGGTTTCGCGTGCTGCCAGATCGAAGGAAACGCCGTTGACGGCGGGCACATCGCCATCGTCGGTGCGATAGCGGACATGAAGGTCGCGGACCGAAAGCACCGGCGCGCGCCCGCGGCCCGTGGCCGCGCCGCCCTGTCCGGTGTGATCCGAGATTTCGTTGGTCATTCCCGAGGCTGCCCGCAACCTGTCGTTGCGCAAATGCTTTCCGGAAATCGCCCGTGCGGCAACAGTATTACCCTTCGGCATGGAACCATAACCGGCCCGGCGCAGGTCATTCCCCCGGGACGGTTTCCAGCTCGGCGCGCAGGCACTCTGCCAGCGCCGCGGATTCTGCGCTTATTTCGTAGTTTGCAGGCCGCAACAGCGCCATCTGATGCCGAATGCCGGGCGTGAACCGGGTAATCGCCACGCCGCGGGGCGCGACGTCGCGCGCCATGAGGGCACTGACGATGGCTATGCCAAAGTTCCGACCCGCAAGATTGGCGGCAAGCGCGACATTGGGCGTTTCGGCAGCGATCCGCTGCGCCACCCGGGCCTTGCGAAAGGCAAGGTCGATGGCAAATCGCGCCGGGTCGCCGTGGGCAAGCAGGATCAGCCGCTCGCCGGCCAGATCCGGCGGCGAAATCGCCTTGCGGGTCGCAAGCGGATGCGATTCGTGCAACACGCAGACGGTCGGGAACCAGCGCAGCGGGATCACCTCCAGCCCGGTGTGTTCGACCGGAAGAAACAGCAGCCCCAGTTCCAGCGCCCGGGTGCTGAGCATGTCCACGACAATGCGGCTGGGCCGCGGCTCCACGATGACACGGGTATCCGGCCAGTCGCGGGCAAAGCGTTCCAGCGCCCCGGGCACCACCCGGTGCACCAGGCTGGGCGCACAGCCGAGCTTGACCTCGCCATAACGGCCGTGACGCAATGTCTGCGAAATCTTGCGCAGGTTTTCCATGCTGTCGAGGGTGCGCAGCACATCCGCCCGCAATGCCAGCGCCGAGCGGGTCGGCACCAGCCGACCGCCGATGCGGTGGAACAGCTCGAAGCCGATGTCCTGTTCGAGCGCGGTCAGCATCCGGCTGACCGCCGGCTGGCTGACCCCGAGGCTTCTGGCCGCCTGGGATACGGTGCCAGTGTCCATGATGGCACGAAAAGCTTCCAGATGGCGCGGTTTCATGAATGCTCGGACCGGGTCTTGCGGCGATCCCGCCCGGCCGCGCGGGAAAGGCCCCCTGACATGCCGCTGATCATCGGCCTCGCGTTGCAGTTGCCGCGAGGCCGCGACCACCGCAAGGCCCGGCCTTCTGTCATCCGTTCGGTCATTGATCTGCAGCCATCGCCTGGGTCCGAAAGCATGTCGGGTGAACAGGAGCCTAACACAGCTGCAAATGAGAAGACACAAATGCGGGCGCCGGGCCGTGTGCGCGGTTCGGTCAGGCCGCCCCGAACGGCCGGCCACCCGCCAGATGCCGTCTGATACCAGATCCGCTTGATCCGTTCGGGAAGCACGGGCGGTATAGGGCCGCTGGCAGGCCGAACTGATCAAACGGATAGCGTATGCTCTGCCGGGCGCGGTTATTCGGCGGCAAATGGCCGTGGTTTCAGTGCCGGGAAGTCTTCGGGCGTTATGGTTTCACGCTCCAGCAGCAGCCGCGTGCCTGCCTCCAGGTCGGGGCGCCGCCGGCTGAGCAAATCCTTCGCGCGTCCATAGGCCCGGTCGATCAGTTCGCGCACGGCAAGATCGACCTCGCGCGCCGTCGCCTCGGAATAGTCGCGTGGGCTGATGCCCGGCACCCCATCACCCAGAAAGCTCTGCCGCTCGGGTTCCAGCACCGCCTGGCCGAGCGCCGGATGCATGCCGAAACGGGTCACGACCTGCCGCGCGATATCGGTTACTCGGGCAAGATCGTCGGCCGCACCGGTGGAGATCTCGCCCAGTGCCAGCGCTTCGGCCGCCCGGCCGGCCAGCAACACGACCATGCGGTTCTCCAGATCGGCCCGGGTGATGAGAAACCGGTCTTCCGTCGGTCGGGTCATGGTATAGCCCAGCGCACCGATCGCGCGCGGAATGATCGACACCTTGTGCACCGGATCGGCCCCGGGCAGCGAAGCCGCGGCAAGCGCGTGGCCCATTTCGTGCCAGGCCACGGCCTCGCGTTCGGCGGGGTTCAGCAGCCGCCCCTTGCGTTCGAGCCCGGCCACGATGCGCTCGATCGCGGCGGTGACATCCTGCATGGCCACCGACGCGGCACCGCGCCGGGTGGCATGGATGGCCGCCTCGTTGACCAGATTGGCCAGCTCCGCCCCGGAAAACCCCGGCGTCAGCGCGGCGATGCCGTCTTCGTCGAGCGCCTCGTGCCTGACCTTTTTCAGATGCACCCGCAGGATCGCCGCGCGCCCGCCCCTGTCGGGCCGATCGACCACCACCTGACGGTCAAAGCGCCCGGCCCGCATGAGCGCCGGGTCCAGGATCTCGGGGCGGTTGGTCGCGGCCAGAAGCACGATGCCCTCGCGCGGGTCGAAACCGTCGAGTTCGGCCAGCAACTGGTTGAGTGTCTGCTCCTTTTCGTCATGGCCGCCGCCGAAATTGCCGATACCGCGGCGTTTTCCGAGCGCATCGAGTTCGTCGATGAAGATGATGCAGGGGGCGGCCTTGCGCGCCTGGTCGAACAGGTCGCGAACCCGGGCGGCGCCGACACCGACAAACATCTCGACGAATTCCGAGCCGGAGATCGAGAAGAAAGGCACCTCGGCCTCCCCGGCCACCGCGCGGGCAACCAGCGTCTTGCCGGTGCCCGGCGGCCCGACCAGCAGGATACCCTTGGGAATGCGGGCCCCGAGCCGGCCGTATTTTTCCGGCTCCTTGAGGAACGAGACGATCTCCTGCAGCTCGGCCTTGGCCTCGTCGATCCCGGCCACATCGTCGAAGGTCACGCCGGTATCCCTCTCGACATAGACCTTGGCACGGGACTTGCCGACATTCATCATGCCGCCCATCCCCTGACGTTCGGCAAAGCGCCGGAACACGAAGATCCACAAGCCGAAGATCAGCAGAACCGGAATGACCCAGGACAGCAGGTTGGACAGGAAGGTATCGGTCACCGTACCGTCGAATTCGGCCGAACTCGCCTGCAGCCGGCGGGTAAGATCCTCGGGGACGATATTGGTGACAAAATGCGTCCGCCCGGCCTCGGGTTCGCGATACCGCCCGGTGATGCTCTCGGGCCGGACCTGCACCTCGGCGATCCGGTCCTGCTCGAGAAGCTCGATGAATCGCGAATAGGGAATCCGCTCGGTGGTGGCGGCGCCCTGCCAGAACGACTGGAACAGCAGCAGCAACAGGATTGCCCCGATCCAGTACCAGATGTTGATCTGCTGTTCCTTGTTCATGGTCCTGCTCCGCCATGGGGACGCAGCGGCCGGCCGGCCGCAGATTCAACGAAAGCGCCTGCCGGCAGCTTCCGGCTTCCTCCAGCGCGACGCGAGACAAGCAAACCACCTCTGCGGCCCACAGTCACGCGCCTAGCACGCCACGGCAATGGCCGAATTGATCCGGATCATGGGCAAACCGCTCGATCGCGGGCAGTTTCCGGACAACCTGCACCGAGGCGCCAAAAGACCCCGAACCCAACGCCCGGTCCGGCGGCAAAGGCCGACTGCGCGCGGGAGGCGCCCGGAAATGATCACAGGCTGCCCCACAGCGACATCACCGGAAACACCCGATATGCCTATACCCGTGAAGGCGCCGGCATGACCGGCGACGGCAGCGACGGGAAAGGCGCAAGAGCCGTGACAAGGGTGCCACGACTTTACCCGGCGCTGGTGGCGGGCGGGTTGCTGCTGGTCGCTTCGGATCTGGCCACGATCCTGGCCCGCGAATGGCTTGGCAGCGCACCGGGCTGGTTGTTGCCAGCGCGAACGGGCATTCTGGCACTGGCCTGCGCACTGCTCTGGCGGCGCATGGAGTTGCGCCGGCTGTCGGGGCTGGCCGGGGTGCTGTTTGTCGTTGTGATGGCGCAGGCCGCGGCAGGCCATCCGGGATTGCGCAGCGCGCTGACAAACATGATCACCCTTGATGGCGGCATGCTCGACATCGTGGCCCGCGGCGTGGCCCAGAAGGGGATGATTGCCCTGCCGGTGCTGGTTGTGCTGCTGCTGGTCTGCCGTGGCCCGCGCCGCGCCTTTCTGTTCATCGGGAATCCCTCGGCCCCGGTGGGGCGCATGGCCTTGCTGCGGCTTGGCGGTGACGGATTGCGCTGGAGCGTGCTGGCGCCGGTTTCGGCGACGCTGATTGCCGTGGGAACGTTCGGCGGCGTGCTGCTGACGGTTTTCGGGGGTGATACCGCACCGCAGATGCAGCGACTGGCGCCGCTGCTGCCGGCAATCCTGCTGCTGGCCGCGCTCAATGCCCTGCTGGAAGGAATCATCTACCGGAATGCGGTCTGCGGCCCGCTCCGCAATGTGCTGGGAGTGGGCACGCTGGCATTTCTGGCCGGGGCATATTTCGGCATCGCGCATTTCTATGGCGCGCCCAGCGGGTTGATCGGCGTGGTGATGGCCGCGTTTCTGGGCTGGTTCCTTTGCCGCGCCATGATCGAGACCCGCGGCTTCCTGCTGCCCTGGGCGATCCATTTCGTACAGGATGTGGTGATCTTCAGCCTTGCCGCGGTCATGGTTTCACCGCCCTGAGCCCGGCG
>SKWP01000278.1 GCA_007128865.1 Paracoccaceae bacterium | reverse complement strand
GGCTGGCGGTTCTGGCCGCCGCGGAGCCGGGCATCAAGGCGCTGTCATGGCAAGACCCCGAGGATTTCCTTGCGCGCGAAAGGCGGGTCACGGACCTGCGCGACCTGCCGTGGTTCGATGCGCTGCCGGCGGGGTTGCAGGAATTCCGGTCGTTCCTGTCGGTGCCTGTCGAGGTGCCGTCCGAGCCCCCGATGGCGATCGGACTTGTTTCGCGGCATCGGGCCGCCTTTTCACGCTTCGAACAGGGTCTGATGCGCAGGGTCGGCCAGATGCTGCGTCAGGCCATCGACAACCGCCGCCTGGCCCATCGGAATGCGGTCCTGGCGCGGGTGGTCGACAGCGCACCGGGCGAATTGCCCCGGACCGAAGGCATTCTTGACGCATCCTTCGAAGCGCTGAGCAGGGCCTACGCCCGAATTTCCGAATGGCAGAGCGCCATCGTCGATATCACCAACGAGCTGCTGAGCGCCCCCACCGCACAGTCGCAGGAGGCGATCCGGCGAACGCTGGCCAGAACCGGAGAGCTGGCGCGATCCGACCGGACCTATGTGTTTCGCCTGCGCGGGCCCGACCGGCTGGACAACACCCATGAATGGGTGGCGCCCGGCATCGCGCCGATGATCGACCAGCTGCAGGACATGCCGGCAAGCCTGATGGATGACTGGCGGCCGGATTTCGCGGCCGAGCGCGCCGTTCATATCGCCGATGTCGCGGCACTGCCGGAAGGCTCGGCAGTGCGCGACGTGCTGCAGATGCAGGAAATCCGGTCGCTGCTGGCGGTGCCGATGCTGCGTGACGGCCGGATTACCGGCTTTGTGGGCTATGACGCGGTGCGCACGCACCGCCGTTTCCTGCCGGTCGAGATTCAACTGCTGCAGTCGGTCGCCAATGCCATCAACGTGGTGATGGAACGCGCCGCCGCCGAAACGGCCGCCGGTGCCGCACGGGCCGGGCTCGAGGCCGAACGCAACCGCCTGCACGCCACGCTCGCCGCGATACCCGACCTGGTGCTGGAACTTGACCGCGATGGCCGGTTCACCAGTCATGTTGCCGGCACGGGGCTGCAGGCGGCGTTTGCGAACGAGGAATTCATCGGCCGCCTGCCCGAAGAGGTCTTTCCGGCCGAGCTTGCTGCCCTGGCACGCGAGGTCATGGCCATCGTCGATCGCGACAAGCATACCGAAGGCCATGAATACCGGCTGGTGATCGACGGCAGGACACGCTGGTTCCTGCTGTCCGCCGCAGTGCGGCTCGAACAGGGTGCAGCAGCGGGCTATGTCTTTGCCATTCGCGACATCACGACACGCATCGACGAACGTCGTCAGCTTCAGCGCCTGGGAAAGATTGCCGAGCTGACCTCGAACCTGGTCGTCGTCACCGATGCGGCGCAGCGCATAGAATGGGTGAACCCGGCCTTCGAACAGCGCACCGGATGGACGCTGGAGGAAGTCCGCGGCAAACGTCCCGACGCCATTCTGGCCACCGAGCGCACGGACCGTGCCGAACTGGCCCGCATCGGCGCAGCGCTGCGCGCCGGGCAGCCGGTGCGTGCCGAACTGCTCAACCGCAGCCGGACCGGCGAGGATTACTGGATCAGCAAGGACATTCAGCCGCTGTTCGGCGATGGCGGGCAGATTCAGGGCTTCGTGGCGGTGCAGACCGACATAACCGGCCTGAAGCTTTCGCATCAGCGCGCCCTGCGTGACCGGGCCATGGCGCTGGATGCTTCCAATGACGGGATCGCCATAACCGATGCCGAAGGCCGCTATGTGTACATGAACGCTGCCCACAGGCGCATGTTCGGCATCGGCGAGGATGAGGATCTGAGCACCCTGACGTGGCAGGATCTGCTGCCGCCCGAAGCGGTCGCGCGTTTCATGGCCGAGGACTGGAGCAGGTTCGAAACCGAACGCTCGTGGCGGGGCGAGCTGGAAGGTCGTCACAGGGATGGCAGTTCGGTGCCGCAAGAGGTTACCCTTACCCTGCGGGATCAGGGCATTCTCTGCATCACCCGCGACATCTCCGAACGACTTCGCCTGCAGGCCGACCGGACACGGCTGCGCGAGGAACTCCAGATCGCCCAGCGACGCGAGACAATCGCGCATCTGGCAAGCGGTGTTGCCCATGATCTCAACAACCTCGTGGCCGTGGTTGCGGGCTCGGCATCCTTGCTGAGCGACTTCTGCGCCGACAATGAAGAGGCCCGTGCGGGTGTCGAAAGGATTCTTCGCGCCACCGAGACGGCCAAGGATCTGGTCAGCGGCCTCGGCCATCTGGGTCGTCAGCAGAAGATCCGCACCAGCCTGGATCTGCGCGAAGTCATTCTCGAAAGCGTCGAACTGCTGGGCACCCAGCGTATCCGAAATCACGACATTTCGGTTTCGCTGCCCGAAAGCCCCTGCCATGTCTGGGCAAATGTCACCGAACTGCTTCAGGTCATCGTGAACCTTGCCCTGAATGCCTGTGAGGCCGGCAGTGATGGCCCCAACCGCGTTTCTCTGGCCATCCTCGAAAACCGGTCGTTACCGGATCGCGCCCCGGACGCCGGCGCGAGACGGGGCACATGCGGGCATGTCGGGTTCACCATTTCCGACACCGGCACCGGTATCGACAAGGAAACACGCGCAAGACTGTTCGAACGCTACTTCAGCACCAAGGGCAGTTCGGGCACCGGCCTCGGCCTGCCGATCGTGAACGGTATCCTTCGGGACAATGATGCAGCCCTGTGGATCGACAGCGCGCCCGGCCGCGGGACAACGGTGACGGTGGCCTGGCC
>SKWP01000178.1 GCA_007128865.1 Paracoccaceae bacterium | reverse complement strand
GGCGACTTCATCACCCGACGCCTGCCGCGTGCCGTGCTGCGCCCGTTCGAGACATGGCTGGAAGAGGTGATGGCCGGCTATCGCGGCACGCAAGGCGACGGCTGGCAGGCCGGCTTCGACATTGCGCCGATATGGCATTTCTGGATCGGGCCGGCGGTTTTCGGGGCGACCTGCACCGGGGCACTCATGCCCTCGGCCGACCGCGCCGGCCGCCGCTTTCCGGCCGTGGCGATGCTGGCAGACGACCCTTCCGGCCCTGACGGCGAAAGCATCCTCTGCCCCCCGCCGCCGCATGTATCGCCCTGCCGCGAGTGGCACACGGCCTGCACGGCGCTGCTGCGGGCAACCGCAGATCACACCGACATGGCCGCGTTCGAGACCGCGCTTGCCGCCCTGCCCCGACCCGCCCCGATCGACCCGGCGCTGGCGCGCGACCCGCGCCGCGCCCTGTGGGCGCAGGCCGAACCGGGCGGTCTGGAGGGGCTCTTGGACGACACCGCCGGCGGCGACAGGCTGCTTGCCGCCGCCGGGCGCAGCTACTGGTGGACGGGGCTGCCGGGTGACACGCCGGACGAGGCCGCACCGCCGGCCGCGCTGATCGCCCTCGAAGGGCTGCCCGATGCGCGGGTTTTCGCGTTCATGCTGGGTGGCGCCGGGACAGCGCGCTTGGCAAACGCACCCGGTTGCGCCTAACCTTGGATGATCGGAACCCGTCAGGGATGGTTGCGATGAGCGAAAAGCACTTCCGGTTCGAAACCGGCGCCGTGACCCACCAGGGCTGCGTCCGCGACCATAACGAGGATGGCTTTCTGGTCCTGCCCGAACGCGGCCTGTGGCTGGTGGCAGACGGCATGGGGGGCCATTACGGCGGCGAATTCGCCTCTTCCGCCATCGTGTCGCATCTGGAATCCATCGGCCGCGCCAGTTCGGCGCCCGATCTTCAGGCCCGCTTTGTCGACCGCATTTCCGCCGCCAACGCCGCCATCCAGCAGCATTCGCGCGAAAGCCACGGCGTGACCATCGGCGCAACCGTGGCCGCATTGCTTGCCTATGAAAACCACTTCGCCTGTGTCTGGTCGGGTGACAGCCGCATCTATCTGCTGCGCGACGGGCAGCTATCGCAGGTCAGCCGGGACCATACCGAAGTGCAGGATCTGCTCGATTCCGGTGCCATAACCGCCGAACAGGCCGAAAACTGGCCGCGCCGCAATGTCATCACCCGCGCCATCGGCGTGCGCCCCGAGGTGCAGCTTGACCATATCTACGGTACGCTGCGCGACCGCGACCGGTTCCTGCTGTGCTCGGACGGGCTGACCGGCCATGTGGAGGATGCCGAAATCCGCGATGCGCTGTCCGGGCGCTCGCCGCAAGCCGCCTGCGAAGCCCTGCTCGGGCTCACGCTGGAGCGGGGCGCATCGGACAATGTCACCGTGGTGGTGGTGCGCTGCGCGGTCAAGACGCTGGTCACGGCCATGGACGGTGCGGCCGGCGGGGCCGCCACGGGCTGGGGGCACCGGTGACCGGCCCCAGCCGCCCGCCGCAGGACGAAGGCACCCGCATTTCCGGCGCACCGGGGGGCGAGGGGCCTGCACCTGCCTCCGGTGGCCCCGAAGGCAGGCCGTCGCAGCCGGGCCGTACCCATATCACCGCCAGCCCCATCCAGGTCGAACCGGGCACCCAGATCATCGGCACCTACGAGATTGTCGAGCACATCAACACCGGCGGCATGGGCGAGGTCTATCGCGGGATCAACATCCACACCGAAGAACCGGTGGCGATCAAGATCGTGCTGCCGGCGCTGGCGCATGACCGCAAGATCCTGTCGCTGTTCCAGAAGGAAGCCACCGTCCTCAGCCGGCTTTCGCACGAAGCGATCGTCCGCTACCATGTCTTTACCATCGATCCGGGCATCTCGCGCCCCTGTCTGGTGATGGAATATGTGGCCGGCGAATCGCTGGCCGATCACATGGAACAGGGGCCGATGCCGGTGGACGAGGTGCGGCTTCTCATGCGCCGCGTGGCTTCGGGCCTTGGCGCGGCGCATCGCGCCGGCGTCATCCACCGCGATCTTTCGCCCGACAACATCATCCTGACCGGCGGTTCGGTGTCGGATGCCAAGATCATCGACTTCGGCATTGCCAAGGCCGCCACAGCCGGCGGCGGCACCCTGATCGGCGGGCAGTTTGCCGGCAAGTATGGCTATGTCGCGCCCGAACAGCTGGGTCTCTACAAGGGCGAGGTCACCGAAAAGGCCGATATCTACAGCTTCGGGCTGGTGGCCGCGGCGATGGCCATGGGGCGGGTGCTCGACATGGGCGACAATCCCGCCGATGCGGTGCGCAGCCGGATGGCGCTGCCCGACCTGTCGGATGTGCCCGGGGAACTGCGCGGGGTGATCGCGCAGATGCTGCAACCCGATCCCGCCGACCGGCCGCATGACATGGAGGCGGTGATCGCCCTGCTGGACGCGCCGTTGGGCGATGCCGGTGATGCTGCGTCCCCCGGCGCGGCGGTTTCGGCCCCGCCGGCTGCGGCCGTGCAGGCCCCCGTGTCCGCCCCCCCGACAACCGGCCATCCGCTGGCCGCCAGCGTGCCGCCGCAGGCAAGCGCCGCGCCGCGCCGGCCTGCTGGCGTATCGGACCCGACCATCATCGCCGGCGCGCCGCCGCTTGTGCAGGGCGCGCCGGCGCCGGTCTCCCTGCCGCCGGCGGCCGATGACAGCGCCGAAAGCCCCTTCGGCCCCGGCCCGACGATACCGCCCGCGGCCTTTGCCCCGCCGGCGCCGGAAGCCCGGC
>SKWP01000205.1 GCA_007128865.1 Paracoccaceae bacterium | reverse complement strand
TACATGATGAGAGCTATCCACTCTACGATCGCCACGTCAGCGCCTTTTTTGGGATCGTGCCGCCATCATTAGGCGGGGTCGACTTTCGCATCGCTGGGTTTGTGTCGCACATGCGGTGGTTGCGCCGAGAGTGCTTCGAGTGCTGCGCGCACCGATGCGCGACGGGTGTCGCCGCCGGGCACGACCCTTGCATCATTGCCCGCAAGCGTCGCGGCGCGGGCGGTATCCTCGGGCGCCACCACGACGATGATCGGGGCGATGGCGGCACGGCGGAAGGCGTCGATGGTGTGGGCCAGGACGGGCCGGCCGGCCAGCATCTGCCACTGCTTGGCCACGGCGCCGCCGGCCCGTGCCCCGCGCCCCGCGGCGACGATCACCGCCGCGATATCTGCCCGAGCGCTGTCTTGCCGCATGTCCGACACTCCGTCCACCGCTGCCGTGGGTAGGCGAGCGGGGCGGCGGTTGCAATCCTGCCATGCATCGGACCAGAGCGCCGTTTTTTTAGGCATATGCTGCGGCGCTGCGCGAAATCCCGGTCCGCCGAATTGCCATCGCGGGGGGATCACCATACATCCGGAAGCATCGCGCACAAGGATTGGGCAGATGGTGATCACTTTGGCAGGGCCGGGCGGGCAGGCGGGCGCAGAGCTCGCGCTTCCGGTGCTGCTGGCGCCGATGGCGGGGATCACCGATCTGCCCTTTCGCCGGCTGGTGGCGCGGTTCGGCGCCGGGCTGGTGGTTTCCGAAATGGTGGCCAGCCGCGACATGGTGCGCGGCCGGGCCGGGGCGCGGGCGCGGGCCGAGCTCGATTTCGCCGGTCCGGCATCGGCGGTGCAGATCGCCGGCCGCGAAGCCGAATGGATGGCCGAGGCCGCGCGCATGGCCGAGGCCGGCGGCGCCCGGATCATCGACATCAACATGGGCTGCCCGGCCAAGCGGGTCACCAGCGCTTCGGGCGATGGCGCGACCGGGTCGGGCCTGCTGCGCGAACAGGATCTGGCGCTGCGGCTGATCGAGGCCGTGGTCGGTGCGGTCTCGGTCCCGGTGACGCTCAAGACCCGGCTCGGATGGGACGAGGCCACCGGGTCCGCCGCCCCGCTGCTGGCCCGGGCCGAAGCGGCCGGCATCCGCATGGTCACCGTGCACGGCCGCACCCGCTGCCAGTTCTATACCGGCCGGGCCGACTGGGCGGCGATCGGTCGGGTCACCGCGGGGCTGGCTGTGCCGGTTGTCGCGAATGGCGACATCGACGGCCCGGCGACCGCCACCGCCGCATTGCAAGCGTCGGGCGCGGCTGGCGTCATGGTCGGGCGGGCGGCGCGCGGGCGGCCGTGGCTGCTGGCGCAGATCGCCGCGGCACTGGCCGGCAAGGCGGTGCCCGCCCCCCCGCAGGGCGCCGCCCTGGCCGGGCTGGTTGCCGGGCATTACGAGGCGATGCTGTCGTTTCACGGCCGCGACATGGGGCTGCGCGCGGCACGCAAGCATCTGGGCTGGTACATGGACCACGCTGCCACCCTGCCGGGGCTGCGGCGCCGGGTGCTGACCGAAACCTGCCCCGACCGGGTGCTTGCGCTGCTGCCCGAAGCCTTTGACGGGCCGTTGCCCGGGGCGCAGGCGGCATGACGCCGGAGGATGCCGAGCCCGCCGGGATCTGGGCGGCACTGCCCATTCCGGCCCTGCTGGTCGATGCAGAAGACCACATCATCGATTGCAACCCGGCGGCCGAATCCTTTCTTTCGGCGTCGGCCCGTGCGCTGCGCGGCGCGCCGCTGCTGGATAGGCTGGCGGTGGACGCACCGATGGAAGACGCCCTTGCACGGGTTCGGCGTGATGCTGCGCCCTGGTTCATCAACGACGCTGCCGTGGGCACCGGCGATCGTCCGCCGGTGCTGTGCACGCTGCAGATCGCCCAGATGCAGGTCGATTCGCCGACGGTGCTGATCCTGATCTCGCCGCGTCAGATCGCCGGCCGGCTTGGGCGGGCGGGCGCGGCCCAATCGGCCGCCCGCTCGGCCATCGGCATGGCCGAGATGCTGGCGCATGAAATCAAGAACCCGCTGGCCGGCATCGCCGGCGCCGCGCAACTGCTTTCCATGTCGCTGGGGCCGGACGACCGCGAACTGACCGATCTGATCGTGGAAGAAACCCGCCGGGTGGTGAAGCTGCTGGAACAGGTCGAGCAGTTCGGCAACCAGCGGCAACCCGACTGCCGCGCGGTCAACATTCACGACGTGCTGGACCGCGCCCGCCGTACCGCCGCGGTCGGTTTTGCCGCCCACATGCGGATTGCCGAACGCTATGACCCGTCGCTGCCTTCGACATGGGCCGACCCCGACCAGCTGCAGCAGGTGTTCCTGAACCTGCTGAAGAACGCGGCACAGGCACAGCCCGACGGCGGCGAGATCGTGATCCGCAGTTTCTTTGAGCCGGCGCTGCGCATCCGCGGGCGCGACGGCCCCGGCAAGCCGCTGCCGCTGCAGGTCGAAATCATCGATGACGGCCCCGGCCTGCCGCCCGGAATTGCTGAAAACGTGTTCGAACCCTTCGTTTCGGGGCGCGAGAACGGCACCGGGCTGGGGCTGGCGCTGGTGTCCAAGATCGTGTCGGACCACGATGGCTGGATTGCCGTCGACAGCGTGCCGGGCCGGACCGTCTTTCGCGTATCGCTGCCCGTGGCCCCGGTTGAAAAGGAGCAAGTCTGATGGATGGTACCGTTCTGGTTGCCGATGACGACCGCACCATCCGCACGGTGCTGACCCAGGCGCTGACCCGTGCCGGCTGCCGGGTGCATGCCAC
>SKWP01000046.1 GCA_007128865.1 Paracoccaceae bacterium | reverse complement strand
GGTGCCGGACTGCAGTGCGGCGACCTTGGCGGTGGGCTGGATGTTGACCCATTCCACGCTGTCGGGGTCGATGCCCAGCGCCCCGGCGATCGGAACCCACATCTGCCGCGCCGCATCGAAGGCCGGCGCACCCAGCCGGCGCCCCGCCAGATCGGACGGCCCCTGGATACCGCTGCTGCGGCGCCAGTAGATGCCATAGGGCGAATCGTTGTAGGCAACAAAAATCCCGGTGATCGGCGCGCCTTCGCCCATGAACTGCAGCGCGGTGGGGGTGTCGATGATGGCGATGTCGGCCTGGCCAAGCGCGGCTGCCTGCGCCGCCATGCCCGAGCCCGAACCCTGGCGGATTTCCAGTGTCACGCCTGCTTCGGCATACCAGCCCTGCGACAGGGCGTAATAGATCGGGGCGTGGTCGCCGCCGGCGTTCCAGTTCAGTTGCAGGCTCAGGTTCGTGGCCTGGGCCGACAGCGGCAGAAGGGCCAGAACGGCGACGCCTGCCGCGAGTGATTTCCGGTTGGTCATGGATCAGTTCTCCTCCCTGGGTTTGATTGCCGGTCTCAACTGAGGCCGAGCAGGCCGTAGATGCGGCGCGCATAGGCGCCGAAGGCTTCGGTGGTCTTGACGTCGAGATGGCGGGGCTCGGGCAATTCGATGTGGAACTGGTCGGCCATTCTTGCGGGGCCGGCCGTCATCACCGCGACCTGACTGCCCAGAAACACCGCCTCCTGAATGCCGTGGGTGACAAACAGGATGGTCTTGCGGCTTTCCCGCCAGATTCGCAGCAGTTCAAGGTTCATCTTTTCGCGCGTCAGCGCATCAAGCGCGCCGAAGGGTTCGTCCATGAGGATCAGCTTGGGGTCATGGACAAGGGCCCTGGCAATGGCTGCGCGCTGCTGCATCCCGCCGGACAGCTGCTGTGGATAGGCTTCGGCGAAATCACCCAGCCCGACCATCTGCAGGAGGTCGCGGGCCCGTTCACGGGTCTCGCGCCGGGGCAGACCCAGGATCTCGGCCGGCAGCATCACATTGTCCAGGATGGTGCGCCATTTCAGCAGCAGGGCCTTCTGGAACACCATGCCGATGTCGCGGCCCGGGGTGAACGGGTTTTCGGCATTGCCGATCTCGACGGTTCCGCCATCGGCGGAAAGCAGCCCGGCAAGGATCGAAAGCACCGTGGACTTGCCGCAGCCCGATGGACCGACAAGCGAGACAAGCTCGCCCTGCCGGATGTCGAGCGTTACGTCCTGAACGGCCACCAGTTCGCGCCCGGACACGCGAAAAACCTTGCGGAGGTTTTCGATCCTGATGAAGGGCGCGGTCATTTCGCCACCTCCTTGCGGGTGACGAAAACCCATTCCAGCGCCAGCACCACGCCATAGAGTGCCGTGCCGATCAGCGTGATCAGGATCAGCGCCATGACCATTGCCCCGGTGTTCAGCATGTTCTGCTGGATCAGCAGGAAGTTGCCCAGGCCACGGTCCGAGGCGATGAATTCGCCCACGATGGCGCCGGCCACGGCCAGCACCGCTGCCACCTTCATGCCCGAAAAGAGATAGGGCAGCGAGCCCGGCAGCTGGATCTTGGTAAATATCTGCCAGCGGTTGGCGCGCACCGATTTCACCAGGTTGATGAGCTCGGGCTCGACCTCGACAAGACCGCGATAGGTCGTCAGCACGATCGGAAAGAAGCAGATGGTGAAGGCGATGATCATGTTGGGCACGATCCCGAAACCCAGCCAGATCACGAACAGCGGCGCCATCGCCACCTTGGGGACCATGTTGAGCGTTACCAGCAGCGGCATGAGGGCGGCGTTTGCACCGGGCAGCCAGACGAAGAGCACCGCCATCGCCACCCCGACCACGGCGGCAAGGGTGAATCCGCCGAACACCTCGAGCGTCGTGACCCAGATATGGGTGCCCCAGTTGTAGTGCGGCTCGAACAGCTCGCGCAGCGCATCGAGCGGGGTCGGCATGATGAACTTCGGCACGCCCGACCAGACCACGGCAAAATGCCAGACCAGGACAAAGCCGACATGCGCGAGAAAGGCGTAGAGATATCCGCGATAGCGCCCCATGCCCCGCATCCTCAGAAACTGCCCGAACGGACGTGAAACTTGCTTGGCTTGCCGTGGATCGGCTTGTCGTGGCGCACCCAGTCTGCAACCCAGCGGATCATGGTATCGACCGGCACCACCGGATTGCCCATCAGGCCGTTCGCGCGGTCACAATTGACCAGCAGGCAGCTGTCGGCTTCCGCGCCCTCGAAAACGGGCTCCACGCCCAGCAATTCACCGAACCGCAGTGCCAGTTGCCGGACCGAGACGGTCTCGGGCCCGCCGATGTTGATGGGGCTGGCCGGTGTTTCGCAATGCCCCAGCATCCGAAGGAACTGCGCGTTCGCATCGCCCTGCCACATGACGTTGACATGCCCGGTGGCCAGCGGCACCGGCTGGCCGGCCTTCACCCAGGCGGCCACCTCCTGCATCACCCCGTAACGCGGGTCGATGGCATAGACAAAGCGCAGCAGCCGCCCCGGCGTGCCGTGCAGGCGCGAGAAATACTGGAACGTCCGTTCGCGCCCCACCACCGAGTTGGCGTATTCGCCCGGTCGGGCCAATGGCGGGCTTGCCTCGGTGACGCCGCCGTGCAGCGGGTTCGTCCAGGGATAGACATGTATGGTCGAGAAGGCGACGATGCGGCTTTGCGCAAAGGCGTCCGCACAGATCGCCGGGGCAAGGGTGTTCATTGCCCACAGGAAATCCTCGCGACCGCCGGCATCGAACTTGAGCCCGGCCATGTAGACCACGTTGGGCAGCTTGGGCAGCGCGTTCACCGCGTCACGGTCAAGCAGGTCACAGCGGATCGTTTCCACCCCGGCGGCGTTCAGGCGCTCTTCCACGCCGGCCTCGGAAAACCGCGAAACGCCGATCACGCGCTTGTGCGGTGCGGCACGTTTGGCCATGCGCGCCAGGGTCACGCCGATCTTGCCGGCAACGCCCAGAAAGATGATGTCGCCGTCCAGCGCGTTCAGGTCGGCCACCACCTCGGGCGTGGGCGTGGACATGAACTCTTCCAGATGCGCGACGTCCCTGAATGTCTCGGGGAACATGCCCTGATGCAGCGTTTCGGTCATGGTTCGCGTATTTCCCTGCATTATTTGGTTCAGATCACCAGCGGCCGTTGCTTGCCGTCCTCGGCCAGCCAGCGTTCCAGGTTCGCCCGCACGAAGGCATCGTCGTTCATTTCCGGGTATTGCCGATGCACGCGGTCGATCTCGGCCATCTGGCCCGGGCTCATCGTTTCGGCCGGGTCGAGGCACCAGGTCCCCTCCAGCAAGCCCTGCCGCCGCAGCACTTCGAGACAGCCGGGAATGCAGCCGGCCAGATCGTGATGCGCATCATAGATCGCGCCGTTGCAATCGGTCACGATGCTGTCGAGCGCCAGCAGGTCCTCGGGCAGGTCGGCCCCGTCCGGCAGGGCGTGGATACGGTCCAGAAGTTCCGCCGCCCGGCGGACCCAGACGCTCCAGTGCCCAAGCAGCCCGCCGCGAATCCGGAGCCGGCGCTCGGCGGTGCCGTCGGCGTTGCGCACCACGAAGGGTTGCAGCAGGTCAAGCACGATATGATCGTCGTTGCCGGTATAGAGCGTTACCCGGTCGGCGGCGCCGGCGTCGGCCACGGCCCGGATGATGTCGATCGTCCGATAGCGATTGAACGGCGCCATCTTGATCGCCACCACGTTTTCGATACCGGCGAAGGCATGCCAGAAGCCATAACTCAGATGAAAGCCGCCGACTTCGGGCAGCAGGGCAAAGCCCACAACCGGCATTTCATCGGCCACCGCGCGGCAGTGCCGGAGGATCTCGGCCTCTGTCGCCCCCTTCAGCCTTGCCAGGTTGAGCAGTACGGCGTGATAGCCAAGACCGCGCGCGGTACGGGCTTCGGCCACAGCCTGGGCGGTCGGTCCGGTAACCCCTGCGATCAGCAGCCGCGGGCCGTCGGCCCAGTCCTGCACCGTCTGTGCGGCAAGCTCCAGCACCGGTGCGTAAAGCCCCGCCTCGCGGATCGCGAACTGGGTTGTGTGCACGCCGACCGCGACACCGCCGGCACCGGCATCCATGAAGTACCGGGTAAGCGCCCGCTGCCGGATACGGTCCAGCCTGCGGTCGGCGGTCAGGGCAAGCGGGTGGGCGGGCAGCACCGTGCCGCGACGCAGCAGTGCCAGGGCCGGGGCGGGGATGTCGTCCGGCTTCATGCGATATGCTCCTGTCGCTGTTGCCCGGCCGGTGGCGTGAAATGTGCCGCATCCATGCGCGGCAGCGGGTCGCTTATGCGGACCGGCGCAAAGTCCATCTGCTGCAGAACGTCGCGTTGCAATTCGACCCCCGGCGCGATCTCGATCAGTTCCAACCCCTCGGGAAGAACACGAAACACGGCACGCTCGGTCACGATCAGCGCTTCCTGGCCGCGCCGCGCCACCCCGTCCGCCACCGGATAGGTGATGGATTGCACGGTCTGTACGAATTTTCGCAACCGCCCCTCGGTCTTGATCCGCAGGGCGCCGCCGGCCACCTCTGCCTGCAGTCCGCCGGTGGTAAAGGTGCCTGCAAGCACGATGCGCCGGGCATTCTGGGCGATGTCGATGAACCCGCCCGCACCCGGACAGGCCGGCCCGAACCGCGAGACGTTGACCCGACCGGCAGCATCGAATTCGGCAAAGGACAGCGCCGCAAAGCGGCACAGCCCGCCATCGATCGCATCGAACTGGGTCAATCCGTCCAGCAGCGCATCTGGGTTGATGTTGGCCGAGAACTGCCACCCCGGCATGACGATGCCGCCATAGGCGCCGTGTTCGGTGGTGGCGGGATAATCGCGCAGCCGTCCGTCGTCAAAGCGCCCCGTCTCGGCCATGACCAAGGGTACATCGGTCGCCGCGCCGAAGCCATAGATCGCAAGCTCTCCCGGCCGGACTTCGGCTGCCACGCGGTTGGCGATGATCCGGTCAACCGAAAAGGGCGGTGCCGAAAGCGCCGACAACGGCAGGCGGCGGCCCGAGAAATAGGCCGGTTCATAGGCGACTTCGGTGGTCATCATCATGTCGGCATCCACGACCACCTGATCGACGAATATGCCCGGCAGGCGGACGGCCGTCGCTGGCCGGCTGTCCTCGGCGACCATGCGGCGCACCTGGGCGATGACGCGACCGCCGCTGGCCTTTGCGGCCAGTGCAAGCGCAATGGAGGACGAGATCAGCGGTTCGTCTTCCCACGACAGGTTGCCATGTGCATCGGCGCTCGAAGCCCGGATGATGGCCACATCGATTGGCCAGCTGGGATAGAACAGAAGCGTTTCGCCGTCGATCTCGATGCGACGGACGAGATCCTCGGTAGCCCGTTCGGTGAATTTTCCGCCGCCATGACGCGGGTCAGCATAGCTGCCGACGCCGACACGGGTTATGTATCCGGGGCTCTTGCGGGCGACCTCGCGCAGCCAGTGCATGCTGGCGCCGATCGGCCAGGAATAGGCTTCGATCCGGTTCTCGCGAATAAGCCGCATGAGTTCGGGGCGTTTGCCCGTGGCCGGGTCGACGGGATTGATGAACGATCCCGAGACGATCCGCTTCATCAACCCTTCACGGGCGACATGATCCATCCCCTTGATGCCCATCGCATCGCCGGTGCCGCAGGGAAAGAAGAACGTCAGGGCGCGGGGGGCGCCGGTTTCCTCGAACCTGCGGCCCAGTGCGCCGAGCACCGCATCGGGGGTTATCCACCCGATCACCCCGACACTTGCGACGGTGGCGCCATCGGGTATTGCGGCCACGGCACGGGCGGCATCTACCTGTTTGCTCATGATTTCACCGCGAATCTGGCCATGGTCGCCTGCGACGCCTCGCAGCTGGCATCGGCGGCAAAGACGCGGCTGGCTTCGGCATCCTGTCGTTCGGCATCGGCCGTGGCGAAGGGCTCGAAATAACGCTTGGTGGAACGGACGGCATTGGCCGGCAGCGCGGCGAGCCGTTCGGCCAGGCGCTGCGCCTCTGCCAGTGCCGTGCCGTCTTCGGCCAGCACGTCGGCCAGACCGAGCCGCAGCGCCTCGGCCCCGTCCACCTCGGTCACGCCCCAGGTCAGCAGCCGCGCCCGCACGGGGCCGACCCGCGCCAGCAGCGTCTGCAGCCCCCAGGGCGGCAGCCAGCCGTTCGGCACCTCGGGCAGGTTCCAGCGGGCCCCGCGCGCCGTCACGACCACATCGCACGACAATGCCAGGATCATTCCGCCACCCAGCGCATAACCCTCCACGGCCGCGACAACAGGGATCGGCAACAGGGCGATCCGCCTTGCCATGCGTGCGGTTTCCGCTTCGTGCCGACACATTTCCGGCACGTCGAGCGCGCCGAGTTCCTTCAGGTCGCTTCCGGCACAGAAGGCTGGCGGGGCGCCGGTCAGCACAATGGCGCGACAGTCCGGATCGGCGGCCAGGGTCTCGAAGGCCGTCATCAGTGCGGCCGTTCCCGCCGCGCCCAGCGCGTTGCGCCGGGCCGGCCGGTTCAGGTTCACAATGGCCAGCGGGCCCTGCCTGTCGATCCGGATTTCGTCATCCATCGAGATTCTCCGTCTGCCCGGTGGCTGTCGTTGTCGAAGCCTTCATCCATCCAGCCGCGCGCCGTCGCGGTTCAGCATCATGCGCAAATCGGCCCCGGGCAGTTCGGCCGGCGCCACGCCGTCGCGAAGGCACACAACCGTCGCGTGGCCGATGGCGTGGCCGTAGCTGAAGCATTGCGCCGTGACCCGCGCCGAGGCGACGGCTTCGTGTTCTGCCGAAAGGCAGCGGCCCGACGCCATGATCTTCTGCCCCTTGACGGGCACGAAGCAGCCGAACGGGATTTCATAGACGTCGTCGAGCAGCCACTCGACCTTGGGCCGGGTGCCCGAATGCAACTCGATCGGCCAGGGCGACCGTGCGATGCCATCCGCGAACTTGCGCCCGCCAACTACATCGGCGTTCATGAGCTTTGCCCGCCCTTCGATCTGGCGCGTCTGCCGGACCCCGACCTGAACCGCCATGTCATTGACAAAGGCGTTCTCGCAGCCGCGCAGCCGGTCCCTGAAGAAGCGTGCATACTCGCGCGCCTGTCGGCGCCCCTCGATCTCGGCCTCGGCGAAATCGCGCCACAGCAGCGGATTGAGCTCGCGCCCGTCCGCACCGATGATGCGGGTGCAGTTGCACAGAAGCTCGCCCGGGCGGGTGGTCGGGAACAGCCAAATCTTGGCCCGGGGCAGGGTGTAGTCGCCAGAGCCATTCGCCGCCACGATCATCTCGGACACGGCGGCAGGCATGATCGTGTCTTCCCCGTAGGCGGCGCGGAAGGCTGCAACATCCACCCCCATGAGCCGGAAGATCATCGTCGGGTTCTGCACCCGCCCGTTGTCGCCGACAAAGCTCGGCATCCCGGCCATGGCGACCAGATCGGCGTCGCCGGATGCGTCGATTGTCATGCCCGCACGGATCTGCACCGGTCCCTGCTTGGTCCAGACTTCGGCCCCCTCGATCGCCTCGTCGCCTTCCACCAGGACCCTTGTCGCAACAGCGTGATAGATGACCTGCACGCCGGCATCGGCCAGAAACGCATCGGCGGTCTCGCGCCAGACGATGGGATCATGAACGCGGGTAAAGGTCTTGCCGTATCGGACCGGATCGGCAAGGCCGCCGCGGGCCTCCAGCGCATCCACGAATTCGCCGGCAAACCCCCAGACCGCCTGTACCGGACGATTCCGCAGATTGTCGGACGCTTCGTAAAGGCCGCAGACGGTTCCGGAATGGCCGGCCACGGCGCCGCCGCCGCAAAAACCATGTCGCTCCACGAGCACGACCGAAAGACCGTGGCGCGCGGCGGTGGCCGCTGCTGCAACGCCGGCCGCGCCGCCGCCGACGACGAGGACATCGCACGACAGACGGGTTTGGCTGCGCCGGTCAAGCGCGATTGCCGACATGACGACCCCTCCCTGATCTCCATCTGATATGTCAGATGGAGATCAGGTGGATAGCTGTTGTCGCCCATCCTGTCAACGGCTATCGTCGCCGGGAAACAGCGAGGTGAGCATGGGAAGGGATGGAGCGGGCGATACGCGGGATCAGAGGTCGCTGACCGACCTTGCCTATGAGCGGATCCAGCACATGATCGTGACCCGGACGCTGGCGCCATACGAACTGTTGTCCGAAAGCGATCTTGCGCGGGAGCTCAACCTTGGCCGTACCCCGGTTCGCGAGGCGCTGCAGCGGCTCAAGTTCGAGGGCTTTGTCGAGGTCATGCCGCGCCGGGGCGTGCTTGTCGCGCCCATCGATGTGACCCGGCAGCTTGACCTTCTCGAAACCCGCAGGCCGCTGGAAGAACAGATGATCCGCCTTGCCACACGTCGCGCAACGCCCGACGAGCGCGCAGAAATGGTTCGTCTGGCCGACGGGCTGATGGCCGCGGTCGCGGCTGGTGACCGGGATTCCTATCTGGAGTTCAACAAGGCCATTCACGAGATCGAGGCGCAGGCCAGCCATAACGAGGTCCTTCGCCAGCACATGGCGGTCCTGCACAATCTTTCGCGTCGGTTCTGGTTTTCCGTCATCAATGACACGGAACGGTTTCGGGGAGCAGCCGTGCATCATGTGCGGACCTTGCGCGCGATTGCCGAGTCCGACGAGGATGGCGCTGTCGAGGCGGCCAATGACCTGCTGGATCATCTCGAGGCGACAACCCGTGCAGCCGTGGACAGGCGCGAAGCCTGACAGGACCGGCAGGTGGGCTTGCCTGCGGCATGAGGCGCAATTGACCCGAAAGGCATTGATTTTTCTCCAAGGCGGGATTTGACTTTTCACGAAGCGCGAATCTGCGCCACCGGGAAGGGTGTTTCCGTTCGATGACCTTGCAGACGGCCGAACGGCCGAAGAGATCCGTTTGTGCCCTGACAATGGCACGCAACGATCCGGTCTTCCTGCGCTGGTGGATCGAATACTATGGCCGGATGTTCGGGCCGGAGAACCTGTTCGTGCTGCTGGACGGACTGGATCAGCCGGTGCCGGAGGGCGTGCGCCCGACAAACCTGTTCAGACTGCCCCATGTCCGTGCGGGCCGGGCAGCGAACGACAGGCGGCGTGCCGAGCTGCTTTCGGACATTGCCGGCGGGCTGTTTCGTGGCTATGACACGGTGATTGTTACCGATGTCGATGAATTCCTTGTCGTCGACCCGGCCTGTGGCAGATCGCTCTTCGACTATCTGCAGATGGTGCGCTCGCCCACCGTGTCGGCGCTGGGTCTCGATGTGGCGCAGCATCTGGAAGACGAAGCACCGCTTGACCACAGCCGGCGGTTTCTGGAGCAGCGCAGCTTTGCCCATGTCTCGGCCCGCTATACCAAGCCGGTTGTCGCCACGCGCCCGGTGCGCTGGGGGTCCGGCATCCACCGGGTCAAGGGGCGCAACTTTCGCATCGACCCGAACCTTTATCTGATGCACTTCGGGCTGGTGGACCAGCGCCTGGCCGAAGCCCGCATGCGGGATGCCGACCGGCTTTCGGAAGGCTGGCAGCCCCATTTCGAGCGCCGCAAGCGGTTGTTCCGCATCGTGACCGAGGCCAGACCCGTTGACGGAGATGCCTATTTCCCGATTGCCCGGCGCTGGCAGCGCTGGGTAAGGCCGCTGTTTGCGCTCAACAAGCCGGCGCCGATTCCGGGCAGTCCGGTGGTCAGGTTGCCGCGCCGGTTCCGGCGCCTGGTCTGATGCCGAATCCGGTGGCAGCGGGGCCTCAACGATGCCCCAGCAGAACCACCCGTGTCAGATAGTAGATCCACGCCCGGGGTGAGCGCCCGAGGCCGTGCTTGCGCATTGCCCGGCGCACCTCGGCCCGCCGCCGGGCGGCGTCCAGCCTGAGGCTGTGCTGTGCGCCATGGCGCCGGATCAGGACGAGCGGCTCGGGCAATATCGCAGGCGGGCCCAGGCGCTGAAGGCAGCGGTGGTAGTAATCCACGTCCATGAGCCAGTCGAAGGCAGGGTCGAAGTCGGGCGCCCTGTCGCGCCGGATCGCCAGGGCCGAAGGGTGGCCGACCGAATTGCGGCCCATCGGCAGCATCGGATTGAGCCGGGGAACAACATGGCGGCTCGGCCCCGCGCCGCGCCAGTCGGTCCAGCCGCACAGCATCCAGTCGACGGCCGGATCGTCGAATGCGCTGCCGATGCGCTGCAGCGCATCATCGGGGCCAAGGAAATCGTCCTGGAACAGGACCTTGACGATACGGCCGCGTGCCGCGGCGATTGCCCGGTTGAGGTTGGCGGCGCTGCCGCGGGTGGTGTCGGTGGTATCGATGCGGCGCAGCTGCATCTGCCCGGCCCAGCGGGCGCAGACAGGGATCAGGCTGTCGTCGCGCGCCTGATCGGCGATCACCACTTCGAAATCGCAGCCACGCTGCCGGGCTGCCGATGCAAGCGCGGCATCCAGCATCGCGGCCCCCGCGCCGTGCATTTCATAGGCGGGGATGCACAGGCTGATCTGCACGCTCATGGCCCGCGGCGGCGCAGGGTACGCCAGCGGTCGCGGGCAGCCTGCCACCACGACCGGCGCGGTTCGGCGGATGCATCCGGCAACACCGGCGGATAGCCGAAACGGTCGAAATCGGCCGCGAACCAGTCGGCGATGATGGCGATTTCGGCCGGCCCGGCCAGATCGGCCGCAGCGGCG
>SKWP01000003.1 GCA_007128865.1 Paracoccaceae bacterium | reverse complement strand
TTGCCGCCGGCAACTGGGAAACGCTGGCGCCCTCGGCGCTGCCCTGGTCGCACCGCAACCCGGCCCCGCGCGCCATGACCCGCGCCGACATGGACAGGCTGCGCGACCGGTTCGTGGCCGCCACCGAGATGGCCGCGCGCGCCGGTTTCGACATGGTCGAACTGCATGCCGCCCATGGCTACCTGATCTCGTCCTTCCTGACCCCGGTTTCGAACCGGCGCGAGGACAGCTTTGGCGGCAGCCTCGAAAACCGCCTGCGCTGGCCGCTGGAGGTGTTCTCGGCGATGCGCGCGGCCTTCCCCGAAGGCCGGCCGATGTCGGTGCGCATCTCGGCCCATGACTGGATCGGCGACGCCGGCGTGACCCCGGTCGAGGCAGTGCAGATCGCGCGCGCCTTCGCCACCGCAGGCGCCGACATCATCGATGTTTCCGCCGGCCAGACCAGCACCGGCGCAAGCCCGGTCTACGGCCGGATGTTCCAGACCCCGTTCTCGGACCGCATTCGCAACGATGCCGGGCTGGCCACCATGGCGGTGGGCAACATCACCGATGCCGATCAGGTCAATTCGATCCTGCTGGCGGGCCGCGCCGATCTGGTTTGCCTCGCCCGGCCGCATCTGGCCAACCCGTACTGGACCCTGCACGCCGCGGTCGACGCCGGCGACACCGCCACCCGCTGGCCCGATCCCTACCTTCCCGGACGCGACCAGGCCCGCCGCCTGGCCGAAAGGGCCCGCGAGACGGGGCAGGTCTGATGAAGGCGCGTCCCCCTGACCCCGTCCGCCCTTCCGGCTTTCATCCTTGGACAAATATCCTCGGGGGGAGTCCCCGCAGGGGACGGGGGGCAGACAGCCCCCCGGCGGCGCCCGCAACCCGCGGATCGCGGCCATGAGGCGGGTTCTGGTCACCGGCGCGGGTTCCGGCATCGGGCGCGCGGTGGCGCGCGCCTTTGCCGCCGAGGGCGATCATGTCACCATCGCCGGACGCCGGGCCGGGGCGCTGGCCGAAACCGATGGCGGCCGGGGCATGGCCTGTCGCACCGCCGACGTGACCGACGCGGCGCAGGTTGCGACGCTGTTCGAAACCCCCTTCGATGTCGTCGTCGCCAATGCCGGCGGCGGCATCGCCGCGCGGCTGGGGCGCACCAGCCTTGCCGACTGGAACGCCACGCTGTCGGTGAACCTGACCGGAACCTTCCTGACCTTCCGCGCCGCACTCGAACGCATGGGGCCGGGCGGGCGGCTGATTGCCATGGCCTCGACCGCCGCCCTCAGGGGCGGGCCACGGATTGCCGCCTATGCGGCGGCCAAGCACGGGGTGCTGGGGCTGGTGCGGTCGGTGGCGCTCGAGGTCGCGGCGCGCGGCATCACCTGCAACGCGATCTGTCCCGGCTTCGTGGACACGCCGCTTGGCCAGAAGGCCATCGACGCGGTGCAGGCCCGCCACGGGATCGATCGTGCCGCAGCCGAGGCCGAGGTGGTGCGCGACAACCCCGCCGGCCGGCTGATCGCGCCCGAAGAGGTCGCGGCCGCGGCGCTGTATCTGGCCTCGCCGGCGGCGGCGATGGTCAACGGCCACGCGCTTTCGCTTTCGGGCGGCGAGGTCTGAGATGGGCGATCCGCTGTCCAAGCGCCGGCTGAAGCTGTGGATCCGGCTGCTACGCACCACCCGCACCACCGAGGCGCGCCTGCGCGAACACCTGCGCCTGCACCATGCCACGACCCTGCCGCGGTTCGACGTGATGGCTGCGCTCTGGCGCGCCCGCGGCCCGATCAGCATGACCGAACTCAGCCGGCTGCTGCTGGTGTCGAACGGCAATGCCACCGCGGTGGTCGACAGGCTCCAGGCCGACGGGCTGGTCCGGCGCATCCCTTCGGATACCGACCGCCGCACGGTGCGGGTCGCGCTTACCGCGGCGGGTCAGGCGCGGTTCGAAACCCTTGCCGCCGACCACGAGGCCGAAGTCAACCGCGCCCTCGCGGCGCTCGGAATACAGGAGATCGACATGCTTGAAACCGCGCTCAAGCGGCTCGCCGGACCGGAGCGGCGGGAATGACCGGCCCGGTGCATTTCCTGCTCGAACGGTCCGGGCGGGTGGCGACGGTGCGGCTGAACCGCCCGGAACGCAAGAACCCGCTGACCTTCGACAGCTACGCCGAACTGCGCGACTGGTTCCGGGCGCTTGCAACCTCCGAAGATATCGACGTTGTCATCCTCGCGTCGAACGGCGGCAATTTCTGCTCGGGCGGCGATGTGCACGACATCATCGGCCCGCTGACGGAAATGGACATGAAGGGCCTGCTGGCCTTTACCCGCCTGACTGGCGATCTGGTGCGCGCCATGATGACCTGCGGCAAGCCGGTGATCGCGGCGGTCGATGGCGTCTGCGCCGGTGCCGGCGCGATCATGGCGATGGCGTCCGACATGCGTCTGGCCACGCCCGAGGCCAGGACAGCCTTCCTGTTCACCCGCGTCGGCCTGGGTGGCTGCGACATGGGCGCCTGCGCGATCCTGCCGCGGATCATCGGTCAGGGGCGGGCAGCCGAACTGCTGTTCACCGGTCGTACCATGTCGGCCGCCGAGGGCGAGGCCTGGGGTTTCTTCAACGCGCTTCACCCTGCATCGGAGCTCGAGGCAGCCGCACAGGCACTGGCCCGGCGCCTGGCCGAGGGGCCGACCTTTGCCCACAACCTGACCAAGACCCAGCTCTGGCAGGAATGGTCGATGAGCCTCGATCAGGCCATCGAATCCGAGGCACAGGCCCAGGCGCTGCTGATGCAGACCGGGGATTTCCGCCGCGCCTACCG
>SKWP01000129.1 GCA_007128865.1 Paracoccaceae bacterium | reverse complement strand
CCGGAATCAAGGCGCGCAGCGCCGCCGGGCCGCGCCCGACCGCCCCCATCGGGCGGGCGCCCTGCAACGGTGGAAGCCGTGGTGCCGTCGGATGTTCTTGCACCATAAACCGCCTGGGTATCCGCCGTTGCTGCGCCCACCCGGCGGTCGGGCGCTGCCCTCTGTCGGTGCTCCGGCCACCGTCCGCAAAGGGCTCAAGCGCTCAGTGGGTATCTTTCGTCAGGTTGTGAACACTAGGCCCGCCGCGCCACCACGAAGCGCGCGGCCTCGCGCAGCGCCTCGG
The DNA here is from genome assembly GCA_007128865.1 of Paracoccaceae bacterium. GTDB lineage: Bacteria > Pseudomonadota > Alphaproteobacteria > Rhodobacterales > Rhodobacteraceae > Rhodobaculum. The sequence continues at coordinate 2,540 of SKWP01000129.1, read as the reverse complement.
CGCGCGCGCCATAGGGGGCCAGCGCGTCGCAGGCCTCGGCCACCAGCACATCGGCCCGGGCGCGGGCGCCGTCCAGCCCCAGCAGCGAGACAAAGGTGGCCTTGCCCCGGCCCGCATCCTTTTGCAGCCGCTTGCCGGCCAGCCCGGCATCGCCTGTCACATCAAGGATGTCGTCGGCGATCTGGAACGCCAGCCCCAGCGCCGCGGCATAGCGGCCCAGCGCCGCGGGGTCGGCCCCGGCCAGAACCGCCCCGGCCCGCCCCGCCCAGCCGATCAGCGCCCCGGTCTTGCCGGCCTGCAGCGCCGTGATCTCGTCCAGGGTCAGCGGCCTTTCGGCGGTTTCGGCCTCGATGTCCAGCGCCTGACCCAGCACCATGCCCGCCGCGCCGGCAGCGCGCGCAAGCCCTGCCACCAGCGCCACCCGAACCGCCGGGTCGGTCGCGGTGGCGGGATCGGCCAGCAACTCGAAGGCAAGGCTGTGCAGGGCATCGCCGGCAAGGATCGCGCTGGCCTCGTCAAAGGCCACATGCACGGTGGGCCGGCCGCGGCGCAGGTCATCATCGTCCATGGCCGGCAGATCGTCATGGATCAGCGAATAGGCGTGCAGCGCCTCCACGGCCGCGGCGGCATTCAGCGCCGCCTCGGGGGGCAGCCCGTGCAGCACCGCGCCTTCCAACACCAGAAAGCCGCGCATCCCCTTGCCGCCGGCAACGGCATGGAGCATCGCCGCGCGCACCCGGCTTTCGGGCTGGGCCGAAACGACCGCCCGCAACCGCGCCCCGACCGCGGCGGCCCTGAGCGCCAGCAGCGTGGTAAAGTCCGTTCCGGACATGGCGGCTTCGGCCCGGTCGTTCATGCGCCCGGCTGCTCGCCGCGCCGGTCCGCGGCGTTCATTCGTTGGCAAGGGGCACGGTGCCCGCCGGGGCGCCGGATTCGCCCAGCCGGATCAGTTCCACCCGTTCCTCGGCCTTGCGCAGGCGATCCTCGCAATGGGCGCGCAGTGTCGCCCCGCGTTCATAAAGATCGATCGATTCGCCCAGCGGCACCTCGCCCTGTTCGAGCCGTGTCACCACCGCTTCGAGCTCGGCCATCGCCTCTTCGAAGGTCATTTCCGCCACCGGCCGGTCAGGCATGGTTCGGCTGCTCCATCAGTTCCTCGACATGCGCAGCCACGCAGGCGGCCAGCGCCTGAAGATCATAGCCGCCTTCCAGCACCGAAACCACCCGCCCGCCGGCATGGCGCCCGGCAATTTCGCACAGCCTGCGGGTGAGCCAGCGATAATCGGCGCTGTCCCAGTTCAGTTCGGCCAGCGGATCGGCGGCATGGGCATCGAAACCGGCCGAGATCAGCAGCAGCTCGGGCGCATGATCTTCCAGCAGCGGAAACACCTGTGCCTCATAGGCCCGCCGCATCGCCGCACCGCCGGACCCGGGCGGCAGCGGGATGTTGACGATCTGGCCATGGGCGCCGGTTTCCGACGGGTGCCCGCTGCCCGGCCAGAGCGGCATCTGGTGCGACGATACGAAGCGCAGCCTGGGTTCGTCCCACAGCAGATCCTGCGTGCCGTTGCCGTGGTGCACGTCGAAATCCACCACCGCCACCCGCTGCAGCCGGTGATGGTCAAGCGCCCGTTTCGCCGCGATGGCGACAGTGCCGAACAGGCAGAACCCCATGCTGCGGGTGCGTTCGGCATGATGGCCCGGCGGGCGAACCGCGGCGAAGGCGTTGCGCGCGCGCCCGGATATCACCGCGTCCACGGCATGGCAGGCCGCGCCGGCGCCACGCAACGCCGCCTGCCAGGTTCCGGGGCCGGCATGTGTGTCGGGGTCGAGCGCGACAAGCCCCTCATCCGGCATCATCGCGTGCAGCCGGTCGATCCATTCGGCCGGATGACAGCGCATCAGATCGGCGCGGTCCGCCAGCGGCGCCTCCTCGCGCAGAAGCGCCGCGAAGCCGGGCCCTGAAAGGGCATCCAGCACCGCCCCCATCCGGGCGGGACGCTCGGGATGGCCTGCCGGGGTGACATGGCCGGTGCAATCGGGATGGAATACCAGAAGCGTTGTCATGCCGCACAGGCTAACCCGCGCAGTCGGTGAAGGGAACGGGCGAAAGCAGGCTGCCGGTGTTCGGCGCCCACCCGGCGGTCGGGCGCCGCCCTGTGTTGCGCCTTCGGGCAAGGGCCGCCTGGTCCCGCGTGGGGCAGTCCGGCAAGGCTGTGCTGGCCACTGCAAACGGGAATCCTGTGCCGGATGCAGAACACTCGCAGGCCGCTGAAGAAGTCTCCCGCCTATCCGTCTGGACAATGGAGCCCGGGAAACTGTTCTGCGCCACGCCTGCCACAGGTTCCGCCCGGGCGACCAGCCCGGGCCGCGCCCGACCCTTCGGGCGGGAGGGCGCATTGCACCGTCGCAAATAGCACAATGCTTGGAGGGGCTTGGCAGCCATAAAGTGCCTTGTTCCAACGTTCCGACGCGCCCTCCCAGGATCGGGCGCGTCCCTCTTCGCTCCGGTTCGGACGGCGGGACAGGAACAGTTTCCT
>SKWP01000170.1 GCA_007128865.1 Paracoccaceae bacterium | reverse complement strand
GTCAGCCGCCAAGCTTTGAATCGAGGATCGCCGAGAAATCGGCAAAGCTCATGTTGCTGTAAAGCTGGCCGTTGATGACAAAGGAAGGCGTGGAGCGGATTTCGTCGCGCGCGGCGTGGTGCTGATAGACGGCGACCATGGCGCGGGCCTGATCGGCATCGTTGAGGCAGCTGTCCAGCTCGGTGCTGGTCAGCCCCGAACGCCGTCCCAGCCGGCGCAGGTTTTCGACCACCTCGGCCGGGTCGTTGGACGCGGCCCATTCGCGCTGGTGCTGATAGATCAGATCGACCATCGCGTGATAGCGGTTCTGGTCGCCGCAACGCGCAACCATGGCAGCCCACAGCCCGTAGCGGTCAAAATAGACCTCGCGCATGATGTAGTGAATCTTGCCCGGCGCGATATAGGCTGCCTCGATCTGCGGATAGACGGTGCGGTGGAAATTCGCGCAATGCGGGCAGGTGAACGAGGCGTATTCGATCACCGTGACTGCCGCGCGGGGATTACCGCGGCTGATATCGGGAACACGGGCGAAATCCTCGTCCGACGCGTTCGCCTGGGCCGAGGCCGAGCCGGGCAGCGACGGCAACCCGTCGTCGCCCGGACGCAGCATCCGGTAGCCAAATGCGCCGCCGGCCACGACCATGGCGCCGGCGCCGGCAAGAAGGAGGCGTCTATCCATCTGCTTCGTCCTTTCGGTTCCTGGTTCGGCTTAGAACGTTTTCGCCAAGGGCTTCAAGGGCCCGACGCAAGCCCGCGTCCTGCACCTCGCAGGCGGCCTCGCGCGCCCGCGCCCTTGCTGCGGGGTCGGGGGCGCGGGTTTGCGGCTCCGGTTGCCATGCTGCGGGCGTCTCGGCCAGCCCTTCGGCCGCGGATTGGGTCAGCACGATACGGGCAATGGCGTTGTAGCCATAGCAGGCATTGACCCTTTCGCGGATCAGCGGCAGCTGCATCTGCACCATCGGCGCGGCCGCACCATCGACCAGCAGCGTCAGCGTCGCGCCCAGACCCTGCCGGCGATAGCCGATGCGTACCGGCCTTGCCATCGCTGCCAGTTCCGGCCCGACGATCTCGGCCCAGCGGGTCAGCAGCCGGGCGACGGCAAAGCCGCGCTTTTCGCCGGCAAGGCGGATCTGCTCGGCCAGCAGACCGCCGGCGGCGGTAAAGCGCCTTTGCCGCCGCGCCGGTCGCACGCCGCCTGTTGAATCGGTGCTGCGGGTTCGGGTCATCCTGCTGGCCTGTTCATTGCCCGCCATGGCGCTATTCTACGTCTCGCAGCCGGCAAGGCCATAGACTTGCCCGAAGGAGGCGTAACACTTGCGTGACGCGGCCGACACCGATGCGGCGCGGCTGGACCAGGCGCGCATTGCGCTGGCGGGCTGGTATGCGGCCAATGCCCGGTCGATGCCGTGGCGCGTCGGGCCGGCCGATCGTGCCGCAGGCCGGCGCCCGGACCCTTATGCGGTGTGGCTGTCGGAGGTCATGCTTCAGCAAACCACCGTTGCCGCGGTGGAAGGCCGGTTTCGCCGCTTTATGGCGCGCTGGCCGAACCTGGGCACGCTTGCCTCGGCAAGCGACGAGGCGGTGATGGCCGAATGGGCCGGGCTTGGCTATTACGCCCGGGCCCGGAACCTGCTGAAATGTGCCCGCGCGGTGCAGGACGGGCATGGCGGCCGTTTCCCGCAGACCGAGGAAGCCCTGCGCGCCCTTCCGGGCATCGGTGCCTATACCGCCGCCGCCGTCGCCGCCATCGCCTTTGACGAACCGGCGGTCGTGGTCGACGGCAATGTGGAACGTGTGGTTGCACGCTTCTTTGCGGTGACCGCGCCCTTGCCCGGTTGCAAGCCGGCGCTGCGGCACCTGGCCGGGCGGCTTGCGCCCGATGCCGTTGCCGCGCGGGCAGGGCACAGCCCCGGCGACCATGCCCAGGCGATGATGGATCTTGGCGCCACGGTCTGTACCCCGCGCAACCCGGCCTGCGGCCTTTGCCCGCTGCGGGACGGTTGCGAAGGGCGGGCGCTGGGCATCGCCGCCCGCCTGCCCGCGCGCGCACCGAAAGCGCCCAAGCCGGTGCGGCTGGGCCATGCCTTTGTCGCCCGGCGCAGCGACGGCGCGCTGTTGCTGGAACGCCGCCCGCCCTCGGGCCTGCTGGGGGGCATGCCCGGCTGGCCGGGGACTGAATGGGGCGAGGCCGCGCCCGATCCCGACCCGCCGCTGGCGGCGGACTGGCAGACCGTCGCGGTAGAGGTGCGACATACCTTCACCCATTTTCACTTGCGCCTGCAGGTGCATGTGGCGACTGTCGGACTTGCCGCGCAGCCCGCCCGCGGCGCCTTTGTGCCTGCGGCGCAGTTCCGCCCCGCGGCGCTGCCGACCCTGATGCGCAAGGTCTGGGACGCCGCTCGCGACCCGCTTGCCGCCCCGTAACGGAAGAAGGATCGCCCATGTCCGACCGCCCCGCCGCCCCGATGCCCGACCTGAGCGCGGAAGATATCGCCGCCACACGCGATTTCGTGCTGACCCACACCATGCTGCGCATCACCGATCCCGCCCGGTCGCTGGCGTTCTACGGCCGCGCGCTGGGGATGCGACTGGCCGGCCGGATCGATTTCGACGACTGGCGCTTCAGCCTGTTCTTCCTGCAGGCACCCGGTCAGGCCCCGGCAACCGATGGCACCCCCGCCAGCGTCTTTGCCCGCCCCGGCCTGCTGGAACTGACTTACAATTGGGGCGCCGAGGCGGACGGCACCACCGTGCATTCCGGCAATGACGAGCCAAAGGGATACGGCCACATCTGCATCGCCGTGCCCGACCTGGCCGCTGCCTG
>SKWP01000490.1 GCA_007128865.1 Paracoccaceae bacterium | reverse complement strand
TCTCCGCGCCGACATGTCGGTGCCGGCCGATTGCCGGGCGCTGGTGGAACAGGCCGGCGGATGCGATATCCTGGTCAACAACGCCGGCATCCAGCATGTCGCCCGGACCGAGGACTTCCCGACCGCGAAATGGGATGCGATCATCGCCATCAACCTGTCGTCGGCCTTTCACACCACCGCTGCGGCACTGCCGGGCATGTATGCCGCCGGATGGGGGCGGGTGATCAACATCGCCTCGGCCCACGGGCTGACGGCATCGCCCTACAAGGCCGCCTATGTCGCGGCCAAGCACGGCGTTGTCGGGCTCACGAAAACCGTTGCACTGGAAGCCGCCGGCCGCGGCGTGACCTGCAACGCCATCTGCCCCGGCTATGTCCTGACGCCGCTGGTCGAGGCCCAGATCCCCGATCAGATGAAGACCCACGGCATGGACCGCGAAACCGTCATTCGCGAGGTCATGCTGCAGCGCCAGCCATCGCGGCAGTTCGCCACCGTCGAACAGATGGGCGGTACCGCGGTGTTCCTGTGTTCCGATGCCGCGGCCCAGATCACCGGAACCACGATCAGCGTGGATGGCGGATGGACAGCGCTATGACCCGCCGTAACCGCGCTTCCTGTCAGGCGTTCGGCGCTGCGGCTTGCGGCTGTGCGCTTGTCGGTGCCGGGCGCGGCGGCTTGGCCACGAGCACGTCTGCCGGCGGGTCGCGCATCAGGTCGCGGGCGTAGTTGCCCAGTACCGAAGGGTCGCGTCCGGAATGGGTGCCGATGGTGATCAGATCGGGCTCCAGCTCATCGATCCGGAAACTCAGCACCGGATGCACGCCACCGGGGATGATCTCGGGCAGATGCAGGGTCGGTGGCAAGCCCGCGGCACCAAGAAAGGCGCTGCGCAGCACCTGGGCCTGGGTCATGGCGCGGCTGTCCTCGATGCCGCCGGGGGCGAACTTGTCGCGCAAGGGCAGCTGCAGGGCATGGATGGCGTGGAATTCGGCCTCGGGGGCGATGCGGCCGGCCGCGACCAGCGCCGCGGCACAGGCCGGGGCAAAATCGACACAGCCCAGCACCCTGCGATACCCCTGGCCTGCGGGCAGATGCGCCACCAGCACCGGGATATCGGCCCGCAGCACGATCCTTTCCATCGTCGTCAGGCGCAGCAGGTCCAGAACCGGCCGCACCCGGTGCAGCCCGAGAATCAGCAGGTCCGCTGCTTCGGTCTCCACCAGATCCGGCAGCACCAGTTCCGGCCGCCCGCGCAGCATGACGATTTCGGCAGCATCGCCGCCCGAGGTCTGCAGGGCGGTCTCTTCCATCCGGCGGCGCAGATCCGCCACGCGGGCTTCGGGCACATTGTCGGGCGCGACATGCACGAACACCACGCTGCCGCCGGTTTCGGCGGCAACGCTGAGCGCCCGCGGCAATACCGCCGCCGAACGCTCGGTCAGGTCGCTGGCAGCGATGATCCTGGGCATGGCTTCCCCTTTCTGGCGCATGCGGCCTGCCATCAGGGGCATCCGCGCCGCGGCGTGACCGGCCCGGCGCTTAGCGCGGACCGATCATCATCACCATCTGCCGGCCTTCCATCTTCGGCATGTTCTCGACCTTGCCGAGTTCGCCGACATCGGCAACGATGCGGTTGAGAAGGTCGCGCCCGAGTTCCTGATGGGCCATCTCGCGGCCCCGGAAGCGCAGGGTCACCTTGACCTTGTCGCCGTTTTCGAGAAATCGCACCACGTTGCGCATCTTCACATCGTAATCATGGGTGTCGGTTCCCGGGCGGAACTTGACCTCCTTGATCTCGATGATCTTCTGCTTCTTGCGTGCGTCGGCCTCGCGTTTCTGGGTTTCGTACTTGAACTTGCCGAAATCCATGATCTTGCAGACCGGCGGGGTCGCGTTCGGGGAAATCTCCACCAGGTCAAGTCCGGCCGCTTCGGCCAGCATGCGGCCGCGTTCGGGGGTGACAACGCCGAGGTTTTCGCCTTCTTCGCCGATAAGCCGGATTTCGGGAGCCCTGATCCGATCGTTTACGCGCGGGCCGGTGTCTCGCGGCGGCGGGGCATTGTGGGGTCTGCGGGCGATGGTGGCGATCCTTCTGCAATGGACGTTGAACGGCTGGCAAAATAGACGCGGCGCGAAATTGGTTCAAGCAGCAATGCGCGGTCGCGTCAGCATCCGATAACGGCAGGATTCCGCCGGCCCCCGCATGGGTTTCTTGCGAACCGGTGCGCGGACCATATGTTTGCAGCAACTCGCAGCAGACAAGGAGACCGCCATGAACCGCCTCGTGGTTGCGGGTGGGATCGGGCTTGCCGCAGTTGTCGTGATCGCAGTTTTCATGACCCGAGAGCCCGCGCCACTGCCCGCCCCCGAAATCGCCGCCCCCGTCGATCCGACCCCCGAAACCGTCCCCGCCCCGATGGTCGAGGCGCCGGCCGGGGACGAACCGCAGCCCTCTGCCGCTTCCGATCCGGCCGATACGGTGGAACGGGCGCTGGAGGCCGGTGCCCAGGATGCGCAGGAAACGGCCGAAGAGGCGATTCGCGGCCTTATGGATGCCGGCGAGGCCGGCGCACGCGAGGCCGAAGCCGCGGCCCGTGCCGCCATCGAGGCCGCGACCGAGGGCCTGCCCATGGGCGAGGTCGGCAGCGAGGCCGAAGCCGCCGCGGCATCCGACGCCGCAACCGGCGCCGCATCGGATGCCGAACAGGCCGCCGCCGTGGCCGAAAGGGCATCCGATGCCGTGGCAGATGCAGCGACACAGGCAACCCGCGCCGCGCTGGACGGCGATGAACAGGCCGCGCGCGATGCCGCCGATACCGCGGTGCGCGAGGCAGCGCTGG
>SKWP01000415.1 GCA_007128865.1 Paracoccaceae bacterium | reverse complement strand
ATCTCAAACGGATTCCGTTTGAGGCCGAATCCGGCGGATCATCCACCCGCGCCCGACTCTGCGATTCGGCGCCACCATCGGGCGGTGTGGCCTGCCGATGGACGAGCGGCAGGCGGGATTTCTACAGATGTTCCCAAAAAGTTCTTGACAGGCGGCGCACAAAATAAGAACAAAAAACAAACAAAGAGGGATTATCGATATGTTCGATGACTTCAGATCCGTGCTCCGGCGCTGTGCTCCGACCCTGATGCAGGATGCTGCGGGTGGGGCTGCAATCGTGGTCATGCTGTTGATGGCACTCTATCTGCCGCATTTATTCTGACGCTTTCCTGCCGGTGTCCTGCCGGGGCGCCGGGCCTGCCTCGCCCGGCCTGTCACTGGGTGGCTGCGGTTTCGCCTGTCACTGCTGTCATCTGCCCCGGTTTCTGCCCGACACCCCGCCTGGCGCCGCCCGGTTTCCGGAGCGGCGCCTTCTTTTTTCCCCGTCGGATTGATCGGGGCGGCGGGTTTACGCGCAGGACGAAAGGCGCTATCGGGCATTTCGAAACTGCCGGCACCCGGCCGGTGGGGTCCGTGCGGAGGGCGATGCCATGAAGGCCCGTGTCGAGGTCATGCTCAGGGAAGGGGTTCTCGACCCCCAGGGCGAGGCGGTACGCCACGCGCTGGCGAGCCTCGGGTATGACGAAGTGCGCGGCTTGCGTCAGGGCAAGCTGATCGAGATCGACCTCGAAGACGGGATCGATCCGCAGACCGCGCGCGCCCGCGTCGCGGAGATGTGCGACAAGCTGCTGGCCAATACGGTGGTCGAGACCTTCCGGATCGAGATTGACTGACCGCCATGAAGGCTGCCGTCGTCACCTTTCCCGGTTCCAATTGCGACCGCGATCTTGCCGTGGCGTTTCGCGCGGCCGGGTTTGAAACGCTTCCTGTCTGGCACAAGGACCACGATCTGCCCCCCGGGGTCGATGTTGTGGGTTTGCCGGGGGGGTATTCGTTTGGCGACTATCTGCGCTGCGGCGCAATAGCCGCGCGGGCGCCGGTGATGCGTGCGGTGGCGCGTTTCGCCGAGGCGGGCGGCCATGTTCTGGGCATCTGCAACGGGTTTCAGGTGCTGTGCGAAACCGGGCTGCTGCCCGGCGCGCTGATGCGCAATGCCGGGCTGCGGTTTGTCTGCCGGACGGTGCGGCTGGCGGTGGAAACCACCGATTGCGCCTTCACGGCGTCCTATGGCAACGGTCAGGCGGTTGCGATGCCGGTTGCGCATCACGATGGCAACTATCGCATCGATCCCGAAGGGCTGGCGGCGCTGGAAGCCGAAGGCCGGGTCGCGTTCCGCTATCTGGACAACCCGAACGGATCGGTTGCGGATATCGCCGGGGTGATTTCGGCCAACCGCCGGGTTCTGGGGATGATGCCGCATCCCGAACGCGCGATCGAGACGGCCCAGGGCGGCCGCGACGGTGCGGCGCTGTTTGCCGGACTGGCGGCGGCGCTGGTTACTGCCTGACCTGGCCATTGGAACAGTCGGTTGCCGGGAAGTTGCGCGCAGCAAGCTTGAGAGGAATGCGCGCTTCGGCATATCATGGGGCCATGACCGAGGCTGCCCCTCATCACCCGTCGGCCGGGCCGGCAGAGTCGCGCCGTGCATTCCGGTGGCGGATGCGCAGTCTGCTGGTGGTGTTGCTGGGGCTGGCGCTGGCGGTGGTCTGGGCAACCAACTACTGGCTTACGGGGCGGTTTTCGGAAGCGGTGCGCAACCGTGCCGAGCTCAGGCTGGCGCTCTATTCGGGCAACCTGCACAGCGAATTGCAGCGCAATTCGGTGGTGCCGCTGCTGCTGGCCCGCGACCCCGAACTGATCAATGCCTTGCAGGCGGGCGAGTACCCGCAGACCTCGCAGCGCCTGATCTCGCTGCAGTCCGAGATCGGGACCGCATCGATCCAGCTTCTGGACAATGACGGGCGAATCGTGGCGGCGACCGACCGCAACCAGATCGGCGCGCGGCTGAGTTCGGATGCGCATTTCGTCGAGGCGCGCCGCACCAAGGACACGGTGTTCAACCTGGCCGAGCGCGCCACCGGCGGCTTCGAATTCACCTTTTCGCGCTCGGTCTATTCCGGCAGCCGGTTTCTCGGGGTGGTGGTTGTCGGTGTCGATCTGGCCAAGTTCGAACGCAACTGGGCCGGGCTGGCCGATGCCGTTGCCGTCGTCAATGGCGAAGGCCGGATCGTGCTGGCAACCGAAGCGCGCTGGCGCGGCCGCAGTCTGGACGAGGCGCTTGCCGTCCAGACCCCGCCGATGGCGCTGCGCCGGGTGACGCAGGCGGTTGCGGGCTGGGTCCAGCGCAGCCCCGATGCCTATGTCCGGGGCGAGGCGGTTCTGCGGTCCGAGGCGCAGATACCCTTTGCCGACTGGCGGCTTGTGTCCTTCACCCGCTATGACAGTGTGCACGAACGCGTCAACGGCGTGCTGGCGCTGGTGATCATGGGCTTTGCCCTGCTTCTGGCGCTGGCCTTCTGGTTCACCTCGCGGCAGGCACGCACAAGGCTTCTGTTCTTCCAGCGCGAATCGCGCGAACTGCGGCTTCTGAACGCCCGCCTGCAACGCGAGATTGCCGAACGCGAGAAGGTGCAGGCCAATCTGGCCGTGGCCGAGCAGACCCTGGCGCAGTCGTCCAAGCTTGCCGCACTGGGCGAGATGTCGGCGGCGGTCAGCCATGAGTTGAACCAGCCGCTGGCAGCGATGAAGACCTATCTGGCCGGTGCCAGACTGCTGCTGCAGCGCCGCCGCCCGGACGAGGCGCTGGCGTCGTTCCAGCGCATCGACGACCTGATCGAGCGGAT
>SKWP01000313.1 GCA_007128865.1 Paracoccaceae bacterium | reverse complement strand
CCTGGCAGGGCGTGCCGTATCAGGCCGAGCTTTCGCTGATAGGGGCGTTTCAGGCCGAAAACGTGCTTGTTTCTGCGGGGCTTGCGATTGCAACGGGCTCTGATCCGGCAGCGGTTTTCGGGGCGCTGGGCGGGTTGCGCACGGTGCCCGGCAGGATGCAGCATGCCGCCACCCGTGGTAACGGGGCGCCGGTTTTCGTGGATTACGCCCATACGCCTGCAGCGCTGGAAACCGCGCTGCAGGCCCTTCGCCCGCATGTGATGGGGCGGCTGATTGTGGTTTTCGGCGCCGGTGGGGACCGCGACCGCGCCAAGCGCCCGTTGATGGGGAATGCGGCCGCAAACAACGCTGATGTCGTATATGTGACAGACGATAACCCCAGATCCGAGGATCCTGCCGCTATCAGGATTGAGATATTGCAAGCCTGTCCCGAGGCAAACGAGGTGCCGGACCGCGCCGAGGCGATCCTGAGGGCGGTCGATGCGCTGGGGCCGGGCGATGCCTTGCTGATTGCCGGCAAGGGCCATGAGACCGGCCAGACGGTGGGCAGCACCGTCTTTCCCTTCGATGATGTCGAGCAGGCAAGCATCGCCGTCGCCGCGCTCGACGGTCAGCCATGATCCCCTCTGCCGCGGGCCGGGCGGTGATTGCGGTCAGCGGCATGGTGGGCAAGGGCACCATTGCAGGCATGCTGCGCGCCGTTCTGCCCGCGGGCCATTCCATAACCGAACTGGGCTGGCCCGCCGGTGCCGGCGCTGCCGGACTCGCGCGGCAGTCGGCGCGGCTGAGGCCCGACGTCGCGGTGCTGGCGCCATGGGGCGGGGAACCGCCGGCCAATGCCGTGGCCCGGGTGGCGGCGCTGGCCGAGGGCCTGCGGCCACCCAACGGCCGCCTGGTACTGCCGGCGGGCGATGCCGCAGTGCCGGCAGCGATGGGCATCGCCTGCATCACCTACGGGGCGCAGGCCGGGGCCGATATCCGCCTGCTGCGCAGCGCCATCACCGCCGACGCGGCGGTTGCCGAGGTCTCGGTTGCCGGCCGGCGCGTGTTTGTCAGGGCCGGTGCGCCCGGCCGGCATTTCCTGTCCGATGCGCTTGCGGTTCTGGGCGTGGTCGAGGCGCTGCAGGCCGATCTGGCGCTTGCCGCGCTGGCAATCGGGCGCTGGCAGCCGGCCGCGGGCCATGCCTGCCGCGAGATCCTGCAGCTTGACGATGCCGAAGAGGCGCCGGCGCTGCTGATCGACGACAGTGGCAGCGCAAATCCCGCATCCTTCGCGGCTGCCTTCGAGATGCTGGGCCTGCCGATGCCGAAGGCTTCGGGCCAAGCCCGCCGGGGCCGGCGGGTGGCGATTCTGGGCGACATGCCGCCCGATCAGGCGGCGATACTGCCGGCGGCCGATGTCGTGCATTGCGCAGGCAACCGGCTGCGCTGTCTGTGGGAAGCGCTGCCGCCGTCGCGGCGCGGTCGGCTTGCCGACACGCCCGAGGCGCTGGGGCGCGATGCCCGGCGCCTGATCGGACCCGGCGACATCGTGCTGGTCAAGGGCGGGCCTTCCAGCCGGGTGGCGCGGGTTGTTGACGCGCTTCGCGATCTGGGGCACGGGGTCCGCCTTGGCGCTCCGGAGGGATTCTGAATGCTGTTCTGGCTGAGCGAACTCGCCGATGGTGGCGGCATCTTCAACCTGTTCCGCTACATAACCTTCCGGGCTGGCGCGGCGTTCGTGACCGCGCTGGTTTTCGGGTTTCTGTTCGGCAAGCCGCTGATCAACCTGTTGCGGCGGCGCCAGCGCAACGGCCAGCCGATTCGCAGCGACGGGCCGCAAAGCCACATGCTGACCAAGGCCGGCACCCCGACCATGGGCGGCATGCTGATTCTGGGCGCCCTGACGGTTTCCACCCTGCTGTGGGCGCGGCTGGACAACCCCTATGTCTGGCTGGTTCTGGGCGTGACGGTTGCCTTCGGCGCAATCGGCTTTGCCGACGACTATGCCAAGGTCAGCCAGGGCAATGTCAGGGGCGTGCCGGGGCGGGTCCGGTTCGCACTGGGGCTGGCGATTGCCGCCGTGGCCGGGGTTGCAGCCATGGCCATCCACCCGCCGGCGCTGTCGGGGCAGCTTGCCGTGCCGCTGTTCAAGGAAGTGCTGATCAACATGGGCTGGTTTTTCGTGCCCTTTGCCATGCTTGTCATTGTCGGCTCGGCCAATGCGGTCAACCTGACCGACGGGCTGGACGGGCTGGCGATCATGCCGGTGATGATTGCCGCCGGCACGCTGGGGGTCATCGCCTATACGGTCGGGCGGGTCGATTTCACCACCTATCTTGATGTCCATTTCGTGCCCGGCACCGGCGAATTGCTGATCTTCTGTGCGGCGTTGTTCGGCGGCGGGCTCGGGTTTCTGTGGTACAACGCGCCGCCGGCGGCGGTCTTCATGGGCGATACCGGGTCTCTGGCGCTGGGCGGCGCCCTGGGTGCCATTGCCGTGGCCACCAAGCACGAGATCGTGCTGGCGATCGTCGGCGGGCTGTTCGTGGTCGAGGCGCTGTCGGTCATCATCCAGGTGGTCTATTTCAAGGCGACCGGAAAGCGCGTGTTCCTGATGGCGCCGATCCACCACCATTTCGAGAAGAAGGGCTGGGCCGAGCCGCAGATCGTGATCCGCTTCTGGATCATCTCGCTGATCCTGGCGATGATCGGGCTGGCGACTCTCAAGGTGCGATAGCCGCGCCGGGCGGCTGCTTGACCTTCGGCCGGCAAAGCGGGAAAGCGGGCGGACGGGGGCCCGACCGCAGCACCGGTGGCCGGGGGTTCCGACAAGGCCAGCCAGACTTCGGGACGCCGGACAATCATGGAT
>SKWP01000441.1 GCA_007128865.1 Paracoccaceae bacterium | reverse complement strand
TGGACGCCCGAGGCGGTGGGCGACTACATCGGCGGGCCGAACCATGTATTGCCCACCGCGCGGTCGGCGCGGTTTTCGTCGGGCCTGTCGGTGATGGATTTCCTCAAGCGCACCACCATCGCGCGGATGACGCCGGGCGCGCTGGGCGCCGTCGGCCCTGCGGCCGAACGGCTGGCCATTTCCGAAAGCCTCGAGGCGCATGCGCTGAGCCTGCGGGTACGGCTGGATGCGCTCAATCGGCCGGACGGGACGAACGCCTGACCCGGAATCCGCGCGGAATGCCCGGCACGGGCTGCGGCCTGCCCGCGACGGCGCCGTTGCGCCGGTCAATCAGAAAGCGGAACTGCACTGTCAAAACGGCCCTGCACCAGCATGCAGCGATCCGGGTCTGCGCGCACCATCGGGCTGGAGCGATGGCAAAGCCTGGCCGAAAACTGCCCTGCGGCATGCCCCGCCCCAGGATCGAACCGGTCGAGCCGGATTTCGGCGCCGCTGTCGATGTCGGCCACATAGGCCGAGCCGAAACCGCCGGGAAAATACGCGATGACCGGGTCAGCCGCCACGACAAGCCCGCGGGGGACAGCAAACTGCAAGGCGAGGATGCCCGGCTTCGCGTCGTCCGCCGATGCGGACGGATAGCCCTGAAGGCTGACGGCAAACAGGGCATCAAAGCGCGAATGCCCGGTGCTTCCCGGTGCGCCGCCGGGTCCGTCCAGCCGTGTTTCCCATTGCAGCGGTCGTCCGTCCAGCAATGCGTCGATCCGGCCGATCTCCTGCGCGGAAGCGCTGCAGGCAAGCGCGATCCAGACCAGTGCGCCGATGGCCCTGTCAGCTTTCATCCAGCGGCAACCTGGTGACGAAACGGCCAGAGATTTCGCGGCAGTCCTCCGGGTCCGGGGCCGAAAACAGCCCGTCCCGAAAACAGAGGCTGGCGGCAAATCGACCCTCGACAAAGGCCTTGCCAGTATTCAGGTCCAGCCGTTCGACCGCAACCAGGCCGGCATTGGCATCGGCGCTGTAAAAGCTGCGGCCGCTGTCGGCATCGAACAGCACGATCAGCGCCTCGGTGGCCTCGATCTCGCCGTCCATGCCTGAAAAGCTGATTGCGAGACGGTCGCCTTTGTCATCCGGTGCATCTGCCGGGCGCCCCAGCAGGCCGACCTGCCAGACAAAGCCGAAATCGCGGTAGTTTGTCCCGCGGCCGGCCTCGTCCTCTTCCGGTCTCAGGGTCTGCCAGACACCCGATACGCCGTCGATCTCGGTCAGGATTTCGCCGATTGCATCGCTGTCCGCGGCGGCTGGTGTTGCAATCAGGGCCACGGCAGCCGCGGCGGCTGGAAGCAGGTGCATCGGCGCTGACCCTCCCGTTCGGTAATCGGATACGCAGGTTAGCGCTATTGCGGGCGCTGGGGAAGTGGTGCGGCCTCAGCCAGCCGCGGCTGCGGTTTCCGCGGCCAGCACGGCGGCCAGTCCGGCGCGATAGTCGGGCCAGTGCAGGCGCACCATCAGTTCGGACTTCATGCGTTCGTTCCGCACCCGCTTGTTGTCGGAATAGAAGTCGCGCGCCATCGCGGAAAGGCTGGCGGTGGCAAAGTCCTCTTCCGGCGGCGGCGGCAGGCCCAGCAGTTGCGCGGCATGGGCGATTACGTCCTGCGGGGGGGCGGGCAGATCATCGCACAGATTGTAGATGCGCGCGCCCTCTCCGGGGCGGGTCATGCCTGCCGCCACCGCCTGGGCGATGTCGTCCACATGGATGCGCGAAAACACCTGTCCGGGCTTGACCACCCGCTGCGCCTGACCGGCGCGGATACGGGCAAAGGGGCTGCGGCCGGGGCCGTAGATGCCGGCAAGCCGGTAGATATGCAGCGCCGCCCCCGCTTCGGCGCAGACCGCCCGCCATGCCTGCTCGGCCGCCAGCCGCCATTGTCCGCGCCGGGTTCCCGGCACCGGGGGCGTATCTTCGTCAACCCAGCCGCCACCATGGTCGCCATAGACGGATGTGGTCGAAAGATAGCCGGCCCATCGCAGTTGCCTGGCCGTCCGAAGCGCGCCGCCCAGCGCTGCAAGCACCGGATCGCCGCCATCCTTCGGTGCCACCGATGACAGCACATGCGTCGCGCTGCCCAGCGCATCCAGCAGCGCCGGGTCGGCGCCTGCACCGTCCCATATCAGCGGTTCCACCCCTTCGGCCCTCAACACGCGGGCGCGGTCGGGGCTGCGCGTGGTGCCGATCACCCGCCAGCCCGCCGGCAGCAACAGGCAGGCAAGCGCGCGGGCGGAATAGCCGTGACCGATGGAAAGCAGTGTGCCGGGCATGGCCGCAGTATCCCAGCCCGTCGCGCGGGGTGCAATGCCTCTTGCGTGGCCCGGCGCTGCGGTGGCACTCTGCGGCATGTCTCAAGAACGGAAACCGCCCGACATGTTCGAATCCTGGGCCGATGCCGCCCCGCATCTTGTGGCCGTCGCCGCCGGGCGCGCAGCGGCCGATCGTGTGATCGCCGGCGGTCGGGTCGTCAACGTGCATACCCGCGAGGTTCTGGACGGCTGGCAGATCGCCATTGCGCGCGGCCGTTTCGCCTATGTCGGCCCCGATGCCCGCCATTGCGTGGGCCCTGAAACGGTGGTCACCGATGCCGGCGGCCGGTTCGTGATCCCCGGTCTGTGCGACGGGCACATGCATATCGAATCCGGCATGCTGACCCCGGCCGAATTCGCCGCCGCGGTCATTCCCCACGGCACCACCACCATGTTCGCCGATCCGCACGAGATCGCCAATGTGCTGGGGCTGGAAGGCGTGCGGCTGATGCATGACGAGGCGCTGCTGCAACCGGTCAACATCTTCATGCAGATGC
>SKWP01000393.1 GCA_007128865.1 Paracoccaceae bacterium | reverse complement strand
TGGCATGTTCTGGCCGCGGCACGGGCTGATGCGCAAACCGGGGCTTGCGGTGCTCGAGTTCCTGGCCCCGATCCCGCCGGGCATGGCCACCAAACCCTTCATGGAAGAGCTGGAAAGGGTGGTTGAGGCGGCATCTGACGAGCTGATGGCCGAAGCCGGCCTTGCCACCGGCAAAGGCCCGCGCGCCGCGGGTTAGGAAACCGGCGCATCGGCCGGCGCCGCCGGCTGTGCGGCAGGACCGTTCACGCCCTGCGGCGGCGCGATCCCCGGCGGGCAATGCGCCAGGATCCGCTCGCAAATGGCCGCGCGGCGCAGGGGTTTGGTCATGTAGTCGTCAAGCCCGGCAGCAAGGATATCCTCGCGGTCGCCCTCCATCGCATGGGCGGTCAGCGCGACCACCGGCACCGGCCGCAGGCGCTCGGCAGCCTCGATCCGGCGGATTTCGCGGGTGGCGTCGCGCCCGTCCATTCCGGGCATGGAAATGTCCATGAAGACCAGGTCGGGGCGCAGGCTCTGGTACAGCGCGACCGCCTCATGCCCGTCCGAGGCAAAGGTCAGATCGATATCGAGATCGCGCACCATCTTGGCAAAGACCAGCTGGTTGGTGCGGTTGTCCTCGGCCGAGAGCACGCGCATCCGCCGCATCTGCGCACTGCTTGCGGGCGGCGCGGCGCCGGCCTCGGCCGGGGGCGGGCCGCCCAGGGCCGCCAGAAGGTCGCGCCGCAGCACGGGCTTGGCCAGCACCGCGGCAACCGGACCCCGGGGCAGCGAGGCCCGCAATACCTCGGGCGTCTGTGAAAGCAGGATGACCTTGCCCTCCCAGCCGCCCGCGCGCAGGGTTTCGGCCACCGCAGCGCCCGTGGTGCCGGTCAGATCGGCATCGGCAATGACGACATCGGCCGCGGGCGGGCCCGGCATTGCGGCAAGCGCCTCGTCCAGATCGCGGCAGGCACGCACCGCAATGCCCATCGCCTCCAGCCCGCGCTGCAACACGGTGCGATGGATCAGCCGGTCGTCGACCAGCACCGCGCAGCGATGCGAAACCGGGCCGATCGGCGCCGCCGGGACGGGTTCGGCAACCGGCAGATGCAGGGATACGCCGAAACAGGCGCCCTTGCCCGGCGTGCTGTCCAGCCAGATTTCACCGCCCATCAGCTGCACAAGCTCGCGGGTGATGGCAAGGCCGAGCCCGGTGCCGTCAAAGGCGCGGCTGGCCTCGCTTTCGACCTGGTTGAATTCGCCGAAGACATGATCGAAGTGTTCGGGCGCGATGCCGATCCCGGTATCCTCGACCGCCAGATGCAGCCGGGCAAGCGGCCTGCCTTCGGTCATGCCATCCTCGGGCAGGCCGGTGATGCGCACCAGTACATGGCCGCTGGCGGTGAACTTTACCGCATTGCCCATCAGGTTCACCAGTACCTGCCGCAACCGGCCGGCATCGCCAAAGAACCGGGTAGGCATCAACAGGTCATAGTCGACCCGCAGATCCAGCCCCTTTTCGCGCGCTGCCGGCTGCAGCATCAGCGCCACCTCCTGCACGCAAAGGTCCAGATCAAAGGTGTCCGGGCGCAGTTGCAGCCTGTCGGCCTCCAGCCGCGAATAATCCAGCACATCGTTGATGATGCGCAGCAATGCCTCGCCGGAATTGCGGATCGTTTCGGCATAGAGGCGCTGTTCATCCCCCAGCGCGCTGTCGCACAGCATCTCGGCCATGCCGACCACCCCGTTCATGGGGGTGCGCAACTCATGGCTCATGTTGGCAAGAAAGGTCGATTTCGCGCGGCTCGCGGCCTCGGCCCGCTGGGTGGCCTCGCGCAGGGCGGCGGCCTGTTCCACCGCCTCGGTGACGTCGAGCGCAAGGCAGACCATATCGCCGCCGCGCGCCCGACGGTCCACCAGCCGGACCCAGGGGCCATCGCAAAACCGGATCAGTTCGGGCGCGATGCGGTCCTGCTGCCAGCGCGCGAGCATGCGCGCGATCCATGCGTCGGCGCCTTCCGGCCCGGTATCAACCAGCCCTTCCCGGGCGCACAGGGTCAGGATATCGGCATAGGCGACGCCGGGTGTGATATCCGGAAAGCGCTGGAACGGGGCCAGATAGGCACGGTTGGCCCCGATCAGCCGGCCGCCCGCGTCGAAAACCGCGAAACCGTCGCGAATCGCCTCGATCGATTCCCACAGGCGGCGTTCGGCTGCCGCCGCCGCCGCGCGGGCGCGTTCCAGATCCTCTGCCCGGCCCAGGTCGGCCGGTGCGGTGCCGGCCGTGCCAAAGCGGGCGCGGGCTTCGGCCGTGCGCCTTGCCGCGGCGGCCTCGGCCAGATTGCGGGCGTAATCGGCAAGCTGGGTGCGTGCGCCCTGAAGCTCGGCCTCGCGCTGCCGCAAGAGCTGTTCTGCCGCCAGACGGGCCCGCCGTTCCTGTGCCAGCCGTTCTGCCCAGCTCATCGATTCCGTTCTTCCCTGTCTGACGGCCAGCCTGCGCGGGCATCGCCGTTGGCCGAAGATCGGTCATCAGGGTGAATCCCGGCTTAACGCCGAAGCGTTCGGGATCTGGCGCCATGGCGGCGGGATGGATGCAGCGCCCTTGTCAGCCGCGGGTTGCCTGTGCGAGCCTTGCGCCGTTGCCTTCAGGAGTATCGGTCGATGATTCCGCTGTTTCGCGCCCTTGCCGCCATTCTCGTCCTCGGGCTTGCCCTTCCGGTTCATGCGCAGGATGGCGCGGTTCCCGAACGGCGGCTGCTGATCGCCCAGGATGTCGATTTCTTTGGCGGTGACATTGCACAGCTTTTCGATACCACGCTGGAGGCATGCCAGCGCGCCTGTCTGGCCGACACGGCCTGCCGTGCCTTTACATTCA
>SKWP01000410.1 GCA_007128865.1 Paracoccaceae bacterium | reverse complement strand
GGCGGCCCGGGCCTGGCCGGGGTGGTGTCGCTGACCATGATGAAGGTCACGACCGAGGCCTTCATCGGCAACGGCGCGCAGATCAACACCGCCGCCGGCAATGCCGGCGCAAATGCCGCGCAGGATGTGGCGGTGACCGCGCGCGACAACACCGTGACCGCGGCCATCGCCGGCAGCGCGGCGGTGGGCAGCGTCGGGCTGTCCGGGGCGCTGGACCTCGGCATCTTCAAGAACACCACCGCCGCCTATATCGGCGACAACGTCACCCTGAACGCCCGGCGCGACCTGTTCGTCAGCGGGCTGGCCAACCGGGCCGGCAATTCGCTCGTGCTGGCCGCGGGCGGCGGGATCGTGGGGCTGGCTGCGGGCATTGCGGTTTATACCTATGGCGACGGGGTCCGGCCGGGCGGCGATGCCGACAGCGAGATTGCGGATGCCAGCAGCGGCACGCCGCTGACGCTGGGCGATCTGGTGGGCGACGCGCAGGCGCAGGCCACCAATGGCGAGGTCAACGATCTGCTGGCCGATTCCGACGACGAGACCGTGCGTTCGATCAGCGCCCAGGCCCAGCAGAGCCGCAGCGCGCTGGATCTGGGCGCAGCGGTATCGGCGCTGGACGTGCCGGCCGGCACCTCGGCCAGCATCGGCAGCGGAACGGCGGATGTGGGCGGGGCGGTGGGCGTCAACAGCGTCGAGACGCTGCGCGTCAGCATGACCACGGGGGCGGTGGCCGGCGGCGGGCTGGCCGCGGGCGCGGGCATCGGGGTTCTGACCGTCGATACCGGCAGCACCGCGCAGATCGACGGCACCGGCACGCTGAAGGCCGGTTCCGTCGGCGTGCGCGCCGGCACCGACCATGACATCACCAGCCGGCAGTTTGCCGGCACCGCCGGCCTTGTGGCGGCGGTCAGCGCCGATGTGGGCATTGTCACCAACACTTCGCGCACCACCGCGGCGGTGCGGCGGCGTGCCATCGCCACCGATGGTGCGGTTGCGGTCAACGCCGATGCGCGACGGGTGATCGACCTGCAGGCGGTCGGCGGCGGGGTTGCCGGCGGTCTGGCCATTGGCGCATCGGTTGCACGGGCCACCATCGGCGGCACTGTCACGGCCGCGCTGACCGACGGCGCCACCATCGGCAGCATCGCCAGCCGCGCCGGCAGCCTTGCGCTTTCGGCCCGGGCCGATGATGCGGCGACGGTCTCGGCGCTCGCGGTCGGCGGCGGCATCGGGGCGGCGCTGCAGGGGGCAGCCGCCACGGCCAAAGTTGCGCCGACGGTTGCGACACTGGTTGACGGTGCGCAGGTGTTTGTGTCCGGCCTGGCCCGGATCACGGCCGAGGCGATCAGCCGGGCCAGCACCCGGGCAACCGGCGTGGCCGTGGCCGGCACGCTGGCCGCCGGCGGTTCGCTGGCGCGTTCGGAAACCGGCGCGACGGTTTCGACGACCCTGCGCGGCAACGCCGCCATCAATGCCGGCAGCATCGAGATCGGGGGCAAGGTCGATGCATCCGATGTGACATCGTGGTCGCTGGGCTCGGCCGGCGCGCTGATCGGGGTCAACGCCACGGTGTCCGAGGCGATCACCACCGGTTCGGCCATTGTCGCGCTGAGCGGCAGCAGGCTGGTTTCCACCGGCGCGGTTGCCATCGAGTCCACCACCACCACCGGCCAGATTGCCGATGCCTCGGGGCTGGCCGTCGGCTTTGTCGCGGCGGGTTTCAACACCGCGCGGGCGCATTCGACAACCACCACCCGGACCACCCTGACCGACATGACCGAAGTCGACGTCGGCAGCCTTGCGGTCAACGCCACCGGAACCGACAGCAACAATGCCCGGACCGTCGCCGGCAGCGGTGGCATCATCGCCGGTGCGGCTGCCGGTGCCAGCACGGTTTCGATCAGCACCACCGAGGCCCTGATCGGCACCACCGGTGCCGGTGCAGGCCCGATCAATGTGGCCGGCAAGGCCGCGGTCGAGGCCACGCATACCACCGATTTCGCCGGTTTCGTCGACAGCCGGCAGGCATCGCTGGCCGGCAAGAGCGGGGCCGACATCACCCATGCCGTGACCAGCACGGTGAATGCCCGCATCGGCGACGGGCTGAACCTGACCGCGCGCAACCTTGACCTGCGGGCGCGCAACCTGACCGCGAACGCCTTCCGCAGCAGCGGCAACGGGCGCAATGTGGATTCCGTCTCGGGCGGGCTGGCCAACCTGCCGGCCGGCGGCGCCACCGTCAGCGTGCTGCACAACACCGCCGCCACGCTGGGCGACAATGCCACGGTGCGGCTGACCAACCCCGAGGGCGTCGCCGGTCTGGCCCGGATCGAGGCGTATAACAGCATTGCCGTGCGCCAGCGCGTCAACCTCGATTCCGGCGGCGCGATCGCGCTGGCCTCGGCCGAGGTCGAGGCGTTCCTGACCGCGAACGCGACCACAGCGGTGGGGCAGGATTCGGTTCTCGAGGTCGATCTGGGCGATATCCGCATCGCCGCCTGGGGCGAGGCGGATGTGGATATCCGGTCTTCCGCCACCACCTATGGGCTGGCCGGCGCGCCATCGGGCAAGGCCAATGTCACCTATACCGGGCAGAACAGCTTTGCCTCGGGCGCCAATGCGCTGATCCAGGCGACCGATGGCTTTACCCCGACCAACGGCGACATGCCCACCCGCGGCACCGTCACCATCGCCGCCGGGCGCGGGCTGAACGGCCAGACCGCGAACCTGCGATTCAACGCCACCGTCGATCTGTTCAACAAGACGGCGATCCCGATCCCGGCGGCGCCCAACCCGGTTGTCACCGTCAACAGTTCGGGCACGGTCACCATCGGCGTCAGCGACCCCAACGTGGAACGGCAGGGTGTGCGCGCTGCCGGCGACATCACCATCATGGCCAGTCGCGGCGCCATCGATGCCAGCGCCCGCGGCACCGGCAAGGACATCTATCGCGAGGGGCTGGCCAAGGCCGCCAGCGCGATATCGAATGCCTTCGGCGGCGGGGATGTGACCTTCGACTATCACGGCGGCACCACGCGCACCTCGGGCGGGCAGGCGCGGGTGCTGGTCAACGGCCGGGTCGAGACCAGCATCCAGCGTTTCAAGCTGCTGGATATCGCCGAGGACTGCCCATCGCAGGCGATCGGCTGCATCGGCAACCAGTCCAGCGGCAACATCGAATGGAGCGTCGGCGGCCCGGATCCGGTGGGCACCGAAATCCTTGCCCGGATATCGGAGCTGGAGACGCTGATTGCGGATTACGCCACCGATATCATTGCCCGTGCTGCCTATAACAACGAACTGATATTCCTGCAGAAAAAACTGGTATCGCTGGGCCTGGGACGGTTCGAGGGCGGCGTTTTCGAGGCCGGTTCCTTCGATCCGGACGGCAATTTCGTCACCGACAAGTATTCCGGGCCTTCCCCGCGCGACCGGCTGCTGCAAGAGGCCGCCGAGGCCGCGGATGATCTGGTCGTCGTCCGGGCGGCGCTGGGTCTGGCCACGACGACGGCGGTTCAGGCAACCACGACCAATGACGAGGGCGAGTTGGAGGGTCTGATCGTCTTTCCCACCGACCTTTCGGATCTTTACGGCGACGCACAGTTCGGCCTGCGCCCCAACCTGACCTTCGCGGCCCAGAGGATAACCGATATCAGCACCTTCGACGACGTCCGGGATGGCCCGACGCTGACCCTGGCGGCAAACCTTCAGCAGCAGGGACAGGAGGCGCTGGATCGCGTCGCTTCGGCGGTGAATGACACCCTGGCGCTGCGCGCGGCCAATGTCGCCGAAACCGACAAGATCGTTGCCGCGCAGCAGGCCCTTGCCCAGGCGCTGCTGACCGATGATGCATCTGCCATCACCCAGCAGAACCAGATCATCGCCAATGCCCAGCTGGCCATCGCTGCCAATACCGCTGCGATCGACGCGCGCGCCGCGGCGATCCAGCAGGACAGCGCCACCGCCCGCGCGAATGCACAGGCCGCCTATGATGCGCTGCACGGCCTGCTCATGTCGCTGCCGTCCAATCCGGTTCCCAGTGATGATGCCAAGAAGGCCGAGGAAGCGAACAAGAAGAATGCCGATGATCAGGCAATCCGCAACGCGCTGCTTGCCCCGGTGACCAACAACAATCCGGCGACGGCCGGGGCGCTGGTGCGGGCGCAGAATTCGGCCAGCGTGCTGAACAACGACGACCTGGTCGCGCAGGCGCAGACGGTGCTGAGCAGCATCCGCGATTCCGCCTCGGCGCTGCTGAAGGACACCGGCGACACGCCCGGCACGGTCGGCGGCAGCAATTCGCTGATGCAGTTCGTCGGCCTTCTGATCGACAAGTCGAAGGAATTTGCCGACGCGACAAAGGCGGCGGCGACGGCACCCACCACCACCGGCGTGCCGCAGGCGTTTTCGATCAACGTGGCCGATACCGCGGCGCGGCTGGGCAACATCTCGATCGAGGCGCAGGTTCTGACCGGCGCGGGCACGGGCGAGCTGCTGGCCTGGGGCGATGCCAAGATCGCGATCAGCAATTCCACGCCGAACACCCTCAAGCTGGGCAATCTGATCGTGCCCGACTATGACGCCGGCAACCTGCGCCTGAACGGGGTGCTGGTGAACGCGGCTGCCGATATCGCGCGGCTGAACGCGGCCGGTACGGCTGCCAACATGGCCACGATCGAGACCGCGCTGACCTCCAGCCGCGGGCTGGTCGAGATCACCTCGAGCTACAATCCCGAAGCCCTGCCGCCCGGTGCAATTCCGCGGCTGGCGCCCGACATCATCCTTCAGACCGGATCGGTGATCGAGAACACCCGCGGCGCGGTTCGCATCCTGTCCGAGGCCGGCAACATCTATATCCGCGGTGCGATCAACGCCGGATCGGTGGACATCACCGCCAAGAATGGCGATTTCGTCGCCAGTTATGTCAACGGTTTCAACCATATCGGCGGCGATCCTGCGAGCTTCAACAACCCCGCCGACGCCGATGAGCGCGGCAAGGGGATCACCGCCAACGGCGCGATCTCGATCTCGGCGCGGTTTCTCAACATCAACTCGACGATCCAGAGCGGCATCGCCGAATGGAACCTGACGCTGACCGATGCGCAACTGCTGACCGCCAGCGCGGCGGATATCGGCGTCAGCCAGTCGGCCCTGAATGCCGCGCTGGCCGATCCGAACATCACGACGGTGACCAACAGCCGCGACCAGCAGATCACCATCAACCGCACGCCACCGGGGATCGACGCCGAGGAACTGGCGCGGGTGGTGGAGCAGTACAAGGAAGAGATCGTCGTCAACCCCGCCGCCAGCCCGGTGCGCGAACTGACCATCGACGGGGTGCTGACGCAGGTCAACATCAAGGACTATCTGTCGGGCGACCCGCGCTATCGGCTGGAATTCAGCCGCGAGATCGCGCAGGCCTATGCCGATGCGGTCGATGACAGCGAAGGCTTCTTTTCCGTGATCGGGGCGGCCGGCGACAATATCGGTGCGCAGTATGACGCCCGCAACAACCAGTTCTTCGTCAACGGCACCAGCGTGAAAGGCGGCTATATCCAGCTCTTCGGGCAGATCATGAACACCTCGAGCGCGGGCGGGCAACTCAACGTGCTGGACGGGTTCGGCACCATCAACGTGACCAACACCACCAACCTGCCGCTGGTGCTGCGCAACATGTCCACCGGCGAGGATCCGACAGGCACGCGGCGCGGCACCGAAGGGCGCATCGAGATCACCGATGTGCGCGGCGTGGACCTGAGCAACCCGGCAGCGCCGAAGGTCGATGTTCTCTATACCGTCTTTACCCGCGATTTCGTGCCCGGCGCCGGCCCCGGCGAGGTGCGGGTTTCGCAGCAGTCGGGCACCATCAACCCCGACGGGACGCTGCAGCTTGGCACTGCCGTCCTGAGCACCGGCAGCGACGACCGCGCGGCCTCATACGCCCCGCGCGCGAACCAGCGCTATGTCTGGACAACGGCCGAACGGCAGCGCCGGACCTCGAACTACAGCCGGGTGTCGACGCAGCTTTTCGGCTCGCAATCGTTGTCGATTTCGGAGATCGGCAAGTTCACCCAGACATTCGGCCCGTTCCTTCTGTCACAGACCCGACTGGCCGACGGCACCTATGTGACCGATGACAGGACCTGGATCGGCGGCGGCATCAATGAGAACAAGGGCTATGTCGAGGCCATTCCGGCCACGCAAGCGGCCAATTCGACGCTCAACGCGATCGGCCAGCCGGGTTCGCAACAGCTGGCCGAGGGAAAGGTCGTAACCGTCAATCTGACCGACTGGGAAAGCACCGGCTCCAGCTCGCGGCGCTGCAACTGGTGGACGGTCTGCATCGTCAGCGAAAAGACCTATTTCTACAAGCTGACGCAGGAATTCACCGAGATCATCACCAACTCGCTGAAGGCCGATTACGCGATTGCGGTCAATTTCATCGGGTCGGATACCGGGGCGATCAACGTGGTGTCGCCGAACTCCGATGTGGTGCTGACCAACGCGCTGAACAGCCGCGCCGGGTCGGTCACCATCCGCGCTGCCGATGCCGGCGGCAATGGCCCGGGCTCGATCATCCAGGGCACGCTGGCCGGCGCAATCAACGCGCGCAGCGTCAACCTGACCGCCGGTCAGTTTGTCGGCGGCACCACCGATCTGCGGTCCGAGTCGGCCCCGCCGAACGCGGCGCTGGCCGTCAACCTGACCGGCCCGGACGATGGCGACAGGTTCCTGTCGGCCCGGGCCGGCAACGGCAATGTTTCGATCATCTCGCGCGACGATCTGACCGTGGATCAGGTCACCGCCCGCGGCGACATCACCCAGGGGCGCGGCCGCATCGATATCGTCAGCTTCGGCGGCATCGACGGGCGCGACCAGACCGCGCGGATCGAGGCGCCGCGGGTGGCGCTGGCAGCCCTTGGCGGCGGCATCGGCAGCACCGCCGATGGTGCGCTGTTGCGGGTCAACACCGGCTTTACCGCCGACCCCGCCCAGCGGCCCTTTGGCGACAAGCTTGACCCGGACAACCAGATCAACCCGCTGTTCGGGCTGACCGCGACGGCCACCGGCGATATCGGCATCCGCTCTGACGCATGGGACGGAAACCTCAGCGGCACCATGCTGGTGGGGCAGGTGCTGTCGACCGGCGGCGACGTGCGGCTGCGCGCCACCGGCCAGATCCTCGACAACAACCCCTCGCAGACCATCGACCAGCGCACCTATGACGACCTGCTGGGCTTCTGGGACAGCCTTGGCCTGCTGGCCGAGGACGAGGCGGGCAAGGTCGACGGCAGCAACAATGCCGCCAAGCAGGCGACCACGATCCTCGCCTTCGAGAATTCGGTGACCCAGAGCTACAACCAGTACTGGAGCGTCCGGCGCACCCAGGCTGATGGCGGCGCCGAATTCGACGCCGGGTTCGAATTCAGCCTCACGCCCGATCCGGACCGGATCGAGGGGCTGCGCGCCGCCTGGCGGGCCGAGGCCGCGGCCGCAGACCCGACGGCGGATGCCGATGCCGTGGCCGACAGCCGCATCGCAGCCTTCCAGAACGATCTGGCGCTGCGGCGTGATGCGCTGATCACGCTGTTCACCGCACAGGCCCAGGCCGAGGGCGCGACCGATGTGGCCGCTGCCGTCCAGCAGAAGATCGTCGACTACGAGCATGAGCAGACAACCGAATACCAGCGCCTGAACCAGCGTTTCGGCGACCTGAACGATGGGCAGTTCGACGAAGGCTTCCGCTATGTGGCCACCGAGGCCGAAAGCAACGAACTGACCCGTGGTTCGGTCTGGACCGAACGCGAACTGGCCTTCTCGCTGGCGCCCGGCGCGCTCAAGACGGTGACCGGCACCAACCCGGTGATCAAGGATCCGAATGTGGCGGGCCGCAGTGTGACCATCGAGGCCGGCCGCGGCATCGGCGAAACCGTCATCAACCCCGATGACGGAAGCGTGGGCGTCTCGATCCGTTCCAGCGTGTCGCCAAGCGAACTGACGCTGGACCAGCGCGTTGCGCTGGCCGCGGCCGAACGCACCGATCTGCTGCTGACACTGGACGGCCCCGTACGGCTGCCGGACAATGCCACGCCCGAACAGGTGGCGGCCTACAACGCGGCACTTGCCCAGGACCTCGACGCGCTGTCGCGCGACCCCGGCGGCACCACGGTTTCACTGCTGCTGGGCGCGCGGTTCGAGGATCTGGAGCTGATCCAGCAGGTTGCGCTCGATGCCGCGGCGCTGGGCCTGTTCGCGCCCGAGGATACGCTGCTGACGGTGCTCAGCAAGCGGCCGCTGAACTTCAGCGCCGTCGACACGCTCAATGTCGATGTGCCGGCGATCAGCGACGCCACCAACGCCGATGTGGGCCGGGCGTTCCTGGCATCGCGCGGCGGTGTGCAGCTTGGCAACATCAGCACCTTTGCCGAAACCCGGATCAAGGTGCAGGGCGATATCGTCAACGCGCCTGCCGGCAGCAGCGTCGTCACCGGCAACCTGATCCTGGAGGCCGCGCGCGGCGGGGTCGGAACGCCGGATGTCCCGGTCAACCTGGCGCTGCGCCCCGGTGCGACGACCACGGCGCGGGCCCAGAACGGCGTTTTCGTCAACTTCGCCGGTGACGGGCTCATCGACACGGTATTCTCGCCCCAGGATGTGGCGCTGCGCGCGGCGGGGTCATTGCTGAATGCCAATGACGATACCCTCATCAACATCCTTGGCGCGGCGGTCGATCTGGATGCAGGCGGCTCGATCGGAACCGTGGCCTGGGCGCTGAATGTCGCCGCCGGCCTCGGCGGCCGGATCACGGCCACGGCCGTGAACGAAATCAACCTGTTCGGTCCGCTCGGCTTCCGTTTTGTGGTCGGCTCGGCCACCGCGGGCGGCACCATCCGCCTGACTGCCGCCGACGAGGCCGAGATCGACGGAACGGTTGCAACGCCGGGCGACATCGCGCTTTCGGCCGGCGGGCGGGTGTTGCTGACGGCGCTTGCCGATGTGCATTCGGCGGCCGGGCGGATCGACATGTTCGCCCCCGCGATAAGGATGCTGACCGGCGCCGTGGCGCGGGCCGATGCCGGCCGCGTGGTTGTCGAGGCGACGCAGGGCGATGCGCAGGTCACCGGCATCGCCTCGGGTTCGGCCGATGCGGCGGCGGTTTCGGTCACGGCGGCGGGGCGCATCCTGGCCGGCACCGCCGATCCGCGCACCGACATCACCGCGATGACGGCCGGGGCCGGGGTTTTCCTGTCCGGCGCGCTGGGCGTGGGCGACCGGACGCAGGCCAATGACACCCGGCTCGATGATACCGTCACCGACACCCCCAACCCGCTGCGCATCCGCACCGGCAGCATTTCTGCGCAGTCGGCGCAGGGCGATTTGCGGATTGACGCGCTGGTCGACAGCGTGCTCAGCAGCCTTCAGGCCCCTCAAGGCCGCATCATCGCGACCGGCGCGGGGCGGCTGACCGTCACCGACAGCACCAGCGGTGGCTCGCAGGAAATCACCGCCGAGGATGATCTGACCTTCGTGCAGATCACCACCACCGGGCTGCCGGCCGATCCGGGCGACGTGACCCTGCGTTCGGTCAATGGCGTGATCATGGGCGGCACCATCGATGCGGCGGGCACCGCGCGGCTGACGGGCGGCACGGTGGATTTCGACCTGATCCGCACCGGCGCCGATACCGCCATCAGCGCGCCCGGCACGGTGACCGGCGGCGATATCGCAGCGGGCGGCGCGGTCGATGTCTCTGGCACCGGTGTCAGCCTTGTCGCCGTCACCTCGGGCGGCAATGCCGACGTCGATGCCGGCACCGGTGGCCTTGTGCTCGACACGCTTGATGCCGGCGGGTCCGCCAGCCTGAGCGGCACCGGCGTGACCTATGCCAGCATCGTCACCGGCGACGACAGCACAATTGACGCGGGCACCGGCGCGGTGGACGGCGGCACGCTGACCGCTGGCGGATCGTCGAGCATCACCGGCACCGGGGTGACCTACGGCGGCATCGTCACGGGCGACGACAGCACAATTGACGCGGGCACCGGCGCGGTGGACGGCGGCACGCTGACCGCCGGCGGATCGTCGAGCATCACCGGCACCGGGGTGACCTATGCCAGCATCGTCACCGGTGGCGACAGCAGCATCGACGGCGGCACCGGGCCGGTCACAGGCGCGATGCTGAACGCCGGCGGAAGCTCGACCATCGAAGGCGCCGGGGTGTTCTTTGACACCATCATCGCCGGGGTGGACAGCATCATCCGTTCTACCGGCGACATCATCGGCGATCTGGAGGAAGCCGGCGAGCGGGTGATCAACATCGCGGGCTTCGGCCCCGGCAACACCGGCAACCTCGACGTCAAGACCATTCGCGCCCGCTTCATCGACCTGCAGGCCAGCGGCCGGCTCGAGGTTGGCGCGCTCGATGTCGGGCGCGAGCTGACGCTGCGCGCCGACGAGATCATCGCGCTTTCGGTCAGCCATGTTCCGGCCGTGCCGCCGCCGCTGGAGCTGACCCTGACCGGCGCCGACGGCGGCATCGCAACGCTGGTGACGGTCAATGTCGATGCGCCGGTCGGGTTGCTGCTGAAGGAACTCAGGGCCTCCGAGACCACCCTGACGACCACGGCAGACTTCGTCGATGCGAACAGCATCTTCGTGCCGATCCAGGGGGCATCGCCCATGGCCGGAACGCTGGTGCTTTCCTCGCCCGCGCAAACGGTCTTCGTCGACAACCGTTCGCAGACGCCCAAGGCCCAGCCGCCCAGCAACGTCCAGATCTTCGAGCCGGATTCGCCCTTTACCATGACGCTCGACGGCACCACGCTGTCGACCGATTCCTATGTCGTGGTCTATGACGAGACGGTGCAGGTGACCGATGTGCT
>SKWP01000097.1 GCA_007128865.1 Paracoccaceae bacterium | reverse complement strand
GTCGTCGATCCGCTGGCTGGCAGCTATTATGTTGAAAAACTGACAGCCGACCTGGCCGAAAAGGGATGGGAGCTGATCGGTGAAGTTGAAAAAATGGGAGGCATGACCAAGGCGGTCGCCAGCGGCATGCCCAAGCTGCGCATCGAGGAGACCGCTGCACGCCGTCAGGCGATGATCGACCGCGGCGAAGAGGTGATCGTCGGCGTCAACAAGTACCGCAAGGACCGCGAGGATCCCATCGAGATACTCGACATCGACAACGACAAGGTCCGCGCCGCCCAGATCGCCCGGCTGGCGCAGGTCCGTGCCAACCGCGATGCCGCGGCCTGCGAGGCCGCGCTTGCCGAGCTGGAACGCCGCGCGCGGCAGGGCGGCAATCTGCTCGAGGCGGCGGTCGGGGCCGCCCGCGCGCGTGCAACCGTGGGAGAGATCAGCATGGCCATGGAAAAGGCGTTCGGCCGCCACCGCGCCGAGGTCCAGACGCTGGCCGGCGTCTATGGTGCGGCCTATGAGGGCGACGAGGGCTTTGCCCAAATCCAGCGCGCGGTCGAGGCGTTTGCCGAGGAAGAGGGCCGCCGCCCGCGCATGCTGGTGGTCAAGATGGGCCAGGACGGCCACGACCGCGGCGCCAAGGTCATCGCCACCGCATTCGCCGATATCGGATTCGATGTCGATGTGGGCCCGCTGTTCCAGACCCCGGATGAGGCCGCGCAGGACGCCATCGACAACGATGTGCATGTGGTCGGCATCTCGTCGCAGGCCGCCGGGCACAAGACCCTTGCGCCGAAGCTGATCGAGGCGCTGCGCGCCGCCGGCGCCGGCGATGTGGTGGTGATCTGCGGCGGCGTGATCCCGCAGCAGGATTACGACTATCTCTACAAGGCCGGGGTCCGCGCGATCTTCGGGCCGGGCACCAACATCCCCATGGCGGCGGCCGAGATCCTGCGGCTGATCCGCAGTCCGCGCGGCGATGCGGCGGCATGACCGGGGCGCGGGGCATGGTGCCGGGGCCGGCGGCCGGCGTGCGGATCGACCATCTGGTGATTGCCGCGCGCGACCTTGACGAAGGTGTGGCCTGGCTTGAGGCGCGCCTTGGCGTGACGATGGAAGGCGGCGGGCGGCATGCCGCCATGGGCACCCACAACCGGCTGCTTTCGCTGGGCGAGGTGTATCTGGAGGTGATCGCGCCTGACCCCGACGCGCCGCGCCCGGCGCATCCGCGCTGGTTCGACCTGGACAATCATCGCGGCGGGCCGCGGCTTGCCGCCTGGGTGCTGCGGTGCGACGATCTCGATGCCGGGCTCGCCCTCGCACCGCCGGGCAGTGGGGCGCCGATGGCGCTGGCGCGCGGTGACCTGCGCTGGCGCATGGCGGTGCCGGCCGACGGGCGGCTGCCTTTTGATGGCGTCTTTCCGGCGCTGATCGAATGGGAAGGGCAGGGCCACCCCGCACCGCGGCTGTCCGATGCCGGGCTGCGGCTGCGTTGCCTGCGGCTGCGCCACCCGCGCGCCGCGGAACTGGCCGGCGCGCTGGGCAGGCTGACGGCCGACCCGGGCCTGATCGTGGAAGACGGCGCGGCGGGGCTGACCGCCGAACTGGACTGCCCGTCGGGGCCGGTGGTCCTGGCGTGATCTGCGGCAACTGGCAGGCTGACAGCCCCTCCATGGCGGGCTAGAAGCGCGCCATGAGTCTCTGGACCCGCATCGCCGAAGCCCTTTCGGCCCTCACCCGTGGCGAAAGCCTGGCCGAGGTGTTCGGCCGGCTGCGTACGCCGCCCGAGCACTCGGTCGCCTTTACCATCGCGGTGATCGCGCTGGGCGCCAAGATGGCCAAGGCCGATGGCCGCGTGACCCGCAACGAGGTGGCCGCCTTTCGCGAGGTGTTTACCATCCCGCCCGAGGAAGAGGCCAACGCGGCCCGCGTGTTCGACCTTGCGCGCCGGGATGTGGCGGGTTTCGACCTTTACGCGCGGCGCATCGCGGCCATGTTCCCGCCCGCCGCGCCGGTTCTGGCCGACCTGCTGGAGGGGCTGTTTCACATCGCCCTGGCCGATGGCATCTGCGACCCGCGCGAAGAGGCGTTTCTGGACGAGGTCGCGCGCATCTTCGCGCTGGACGGCGACTGTCTGCGGCGGCTCAAGGCGCGCTTCATCCCCGATCGCGGGCGCGACCCCTATGTGGTGCTCGGCGTGCCCTCGGATGCGCCGATGCCGGCGGTCCGCCGCGCCTGGGCCGAAGCGGTGCGCGACAGCCACCCGGACCGGATGGTTGCGCGCGGCGTGCCGGCCGAGGCGATCCGGCTGGCCGAGGCGCGCCTGCGCGACGTCAACCGCGCATGGGAGGAAATCCGCCGCGACCGCGCGGCCTGATGCCGGACCGGCAGCAATCACCCGGAACCCGCGGCGGCTGGCCGGCGCCGGTATCAGCCCGTGAACTGTGGCGCTGATGCCGATTCCGGCATGTTCACGCGCCATTGACCGGGGCGGATGCTTCCCAAACCGCGCATTTGCGTTTACGATACAGCTTCCGGGCCAGTTGACAACGACACCCGGCAGGCAACCCGAGCAGCAGAAGGCACGGCACAAGACCGTGTCCGAAGGGGGCAGAGATGAAACGACCGGGCCTTGCAGTCCTGGCCATGGCGACCTGTTCGCTGCTGGCCCTTACCGCCTGCGACGAGCAGGCGCGCAGTTCCTCGGACAGCCGCGCAGACCGCGCCATTGCGCCGGAAACCGGCGCGACCGTGCGCATGGTCGAACGCGATGTCGAGGCGCCCGATGTGTTTCAGGTGGATGAACCGGGCCTGTGGGACGGCCGGCCATCGCTGGGCGGGGTCTGGGTGGCGCACCCCGAGGCCGGCGACCCCG
>SKWP01000246.1 GCA_007128865.1 Paracoccaceae bacterium | reverse complement strand
GGCGATCTGGTTGCGGTGGAGGTGGATCCGCGCGGCATGGTGAACGCCATCTACGACAACGGCTTCACCCGCACGATCTATCAGGTGCCCATCGTCGACGTGCCCAACCCCAATGGCCTGCAGGCGCTGAGCAACCAGACCTACCGCCCCTCGCGCGAGAGCGGGCAGTTCTTCCTGTGGAATGCGGGCGAGGGCCCCGTGGGCGAGATGGTGGGCTTTGCCCGCGAGGAAAGCACGGTGGACGTGGCCAACGAGCTGACCTCGCTGATCCAGACCCAGCGGGCCTATTCCTCCAACGCCAAGGTCATCCAGACCGTGGACGAGATGCTGCAGGAAACCACCAATCTGAAGCGCTGACGGTCACGCCGTTCCCGGCGCCCGCTGATCCAGGAAAGGCCGACGCATGACCCTAGGTTCCGCGATCAATTCCGCCCTGTCGGGGCTTTCGATGGCCTCGCGGTCCACGTTGACCATCGCGTCCAACGTGGCCAACGCCACCACCGACGGCTATGCGCGGCGCGAGCTGGAAATCGTGTCGCGCGACTCGACCCGCGGATCGCCGGGCGTGCGGGTGGTGACCGAAAACCGCATCCTCGATGCAGGGCTTCTGGGTGAGCGGCGGCGCACCGACGCAGCCATGGCAGAGGCCAGCACAAGGGCGGACGCGTTGTTCAGGCTGGAAAGCGCCTTCGGCGTGCCGGGAGAGCCCGGCGCGCTGGTCACCCGGGTCGGCCAGTTCGAGGCGGCGCTGATCGAGGCCGCGAGCCGGCCCGATTCACTCTCGCGCCTCGATACGGTCTTGCGCGAGGCGCAGGGGCTGGCCGGCGACATCGCTTCTCTGGGCCGCCTGGTCCAGGACGGGCGCACCGCGGCCGATGCCGAGCTGGAGGCCGAGGTGGCGCGACTCAACGCCGGCCTGGCCGAAGTGCATCGCCTGAACAGCCTGATCCAGCGCGAAATCGCCACCGGTCAGGTGCCCAACGGCTTGAAGGACCAACGCCAGCGCGTGATCGACGAGCTGGCCGATCTGGTTCCGCTGCGCGAGGTGGAGCGCCCGGGCGGCCGGGTTGTGCTGTTCACCGACAATGGCGGCATCCTGCTGGACGGGAAGCCGGCGCTGATCGAAGTCACGAGCCTCGGGCGGCCGCTGGAGCCCGGCACGGTATTGCCGTCCGGCGACAGCGCTCTGCTCATCAATGGGGTGCCGATTCCCGAAGGCCCGGGCGGGATCCTGTCGGGTGGCCGGATCGAGGCTCTGTTCAGCGTCCGCGACAAGCTGTTGCCGGACGCCCAGAACCGTCTCGATACGCTGGCGGCGGATCTGATCAGCCGGTTTTCCGAGGCAGAGCAGAACTCGCCCGTGCCGCAGGCGCCGGCAAGCGGCGGATTGTTCATCGATACCAATCCCCCTGCGACCGATCCGATGGTGGGTCTTTCGCAAAGGCTGGGCGTCGTTGCCCTGCAGCCCGGCGCGAACGGCGATGTCTGGCGTCTGCGGACGGGGCTGGGGGAACTGGTTGATCCAGGCTTCCCGGGCGATGGCCGAGGCATCGATGCCCTCGCGACCGCGCTGCAGAGCTTCACCAACCTGGGCATCGGTGGGGGGGCGGCTCGGGATTTCTCCGCACATGTCGCCGATCTTGCCTCGGGGATCGGTCGCAGCCGGGACGGGGCGGAGGTGCAACTGGCCAGCGCCTCGGCGCGCAACACCGCGCTGCGCGAGAGCGAAGCGGGCTTCGGCGTCGATACCGACGCAGAAATGCAGCGGTTGCTCGTGATCGAGCGGCTGTATGCCGCCAATGCCCGCGTCCTGACCGCCGCGGACGAGATGATGCAGCGCCTGCTGGCGATCTGAGGGAAGGGTACCAGATGAGCATGACACCCGCCGGCGACATGGCCAACGCGCTGTTCCTGCGCCGCCAGACTGCAACGCTGAAATCCGCCCTGAGCCGCCACAGTCAGGAACTGACCACCGGGCGGGCCGCCGATCCGATGCGCAAGCTGCGCGGTGACACGGCCCTGATCGCCTCGATCGAGCGCAGCCGCATCGCGCTGCAGGCCTATGATATGGCCACGACAGAGGCCGAACTGCACACATCCACCCAGCAGCGGGTTCTGGAACGGCTGCGCGTCGATGCCATGGATGTGGCGGGGCAGCTCCTCAATTTCGGCACCGCAGTGCCGCCGCAGATGGTCGATACCGCCGGTCGGATCGGTCTGGCGGCGTTCGAAGACGCGGTGAACGCGCTCAACACCCAGGTTGGGGGGCGCTACATCTTTTCGGGGGTCGAAAGCGACAAGCCCGCGCTCGCATCGGCTGAGGACATTCTCTCGGCGCTGCGATTGGCCGTGGCTGGTGCCACGAACGCGGACGATGTCGCGCAGATCGTGTTTGACTGGTTCACGCCGGGGGACCCTGACGAGCGCTTCATGGACGTGGCCTTTACCCTGGAAGATGCAGCCAAGGGACCTGTCGCCCTGTCCCCTGGCGAGCGGATTTCGATGACGATGACCGCCGCGCGGCCGGAATTGCGCGATCTGCTCAGTGGCCTGGCCCTCGCGGCGCTCGTTGGTTTCGATGACCCCGGTGGCGGAGACCGTGTCCTTGCCGGGCAGCCTGGCGAGCGGGCCCAAATGCTGGCGACGGCGGCAGTCCGGCTTGCCGGGGCGCCCGTGGGCGTGACGGCTCTGGCGGGCGAGCTCGGCGACACCGAGGCGCGGATCGAGGCCGCCAAGACGCGCAACGCCAATGAGCGGACCGCGCTGGAACTGGCCCTGAACGACCTCATCTCGGTCGACTCGTTCGATGCCGCGACCAAGCTCGAGGAGACGCGGG
Source organism: Paracoccaceae bacterium (assembly GCA_007128865.1). Classification (GTDB taxonomy): domain Bacteria; phylum Pseudomonadota; class Alphaproteobacteria; order Rhodobacterales; family Rhodobacteraceae; genus Rhodobaculum. The sequence goes on along the minus strand of SKWP01000246.1, from coordinate 34 downwards.
TCCGGATCGAGTCGCTGTTCACCCTCACGGCGCG
>SKWP01000047.1 GCA_007128865.1 Paracoccaceae bacterium | reverse complement strand
CTTCGATCAGCGTGCCCTGATGCGACAGCGGCTTGGTGGCGCGCACGCTGCCTTCAACCCGCTCGGCGTGGGGGGTGGTGAAGACCTCTTCGCTGGGAATGTTGGGGTTGCAGACCACGCCATTGCGCGCGGTGCTGGCGCCGCCCTGCCACAGATGCCCGTCGGCCAGCCCCACGGTCAGATCGGTGCCGTCACTGCGGAAATGCAGAGCCGCAAAGCGCTGGCCGTTCAGCCAGTCGCGGCGGGCATGCAGCGCGGCGTTGTGGTTGGCCCATGCCGCGACCGGATCGGCGGTGTCGAGCCGCGAAGCCGCGGCAATGGCTGCGGCCAGCCGGGCAACGGCCTCGGCCGCCGGCAGATCGGGAAAGATGCGCTGCGCCCAGGCGGCGCCGGGCCAGGACACGATCGACCAGTTGACATCGAACCGCGCGATCCGGTCCAGCGCCGGCCGGTAGGCGCGGGAATTGGCGCGGTTGGCCCGCGACACCCGCGCCGGATCCTGCTCGGACAGCAGCATCGGATCGTCACCGACGATGGCCAGCCGCGCGGTGCCGGCATCAAAGGCCGCGCCCATGCCGTCGTAAAGCCAGCCCGCCGCGTGATCGAAGGCCTCGTCGGTGGCGTGGCGATAGCGGGCCAGCGTGACCTCGGGATCAGTCAGCAGCGGTGTCACCAGCCCGGCGCCTTCCCGGTAGGCGGCCGCGGCGATGCGGCGCACCAGCGGCAGCGCCTCGGCCGGTGCGGTCAGCAGCAGATCCTGCCCCGGTTGCAGGTTCAGCCCCACCCTGACCGCAAGTTCGGCCATCCGGTCCAGCATCGCGGGATCTACGGCGGCTGCGGCGGTGGCACCCGCGCCCTGGGCGTCGGAACGGTCGGTCATGTCGGGCCTCCTGCAACGGGCGGCTGTCTGCCACCCGGGTTCGAGCTTAGGTTTCCCCGCGCCGGGGTCAATGGGGCGCGTCGGCGGGGGCGTTGCGCAGAAAGGTCAGGTAATGCGGCTCGCGCCCCTCGCGCAGGGCCTTGGCCTCGTAGCGGGTGCGCGCCCAGTCGGGCCAGGGGGTGTGCAGGTCGTGATCCAGCCGCCGGAAGCCCGCTGCAGGCACTTCTTCCAGTGCCTGGCGGACATAGTCGGGAATGTCGGTGGCGATGCGGAATTCGGCCCCCGGTTGCAGCACCCGCGCCAGCGGCCCCAGATGGCCGGGGGTGACGAAACGGCGCTTGTGGTGGCGCAGCTTCGGCCATGGGTCGGGATAGAGCAGGAAGGCCCGCGCGATGCAGCCGTCGGGCAACACATCGAACAGATCGCGCACATCGCCCGGATAGACCGACAGGTTGCGCACCCCGGCGGCCTCGATCCGCGCCAGAAGCATCGCCACGCCGTTGATATAGGGCTCGCAGCCGATGATCCCGACACCGGGGTTGAGCCCGGCCTGATGAACCATGTGTTCGCCGCCGCCAAAGCCGATCTCCAGCCACAACGGCCGGTCATCGCCAAGGATGGCGCCGGGATCGATGCGCTGCCGCGCGGGGTTTTCCCTGGGCGATACATTGCGCGGCACCAGCGCGCCCAGATCGTCGCGCAGCCGCGCCTTCTGCGACGGCCGCAGCGCCTTGCCCCGGCGCCGGCCGTGAAAGTTGCGCCGTTCGGGCGATGGGACGGGCTGGTCGTGCATGATAGGGCCTCCGGGGCGCGCGCGCGGCGGGCCGGGGCGTGCGCCCGGCGCGCGGGTTCTACACCGGGACGCGGCCGGGGTGAACCACCCGCGGGTTCGGATCGTGACACGGTGTCGGGAAAGCCGAAGCCGGGCACCGGCCCGTCGGGCGGGGGCTTTCCCCGCCCGGCATCGTGGCCGCACGGAAACACGAAACCACGGCGGCGATGCGTAGCCAGGGCGCCGCCTTCAGCCGCCCTGCCAGCAGCCCCGTGCGCGCATCCGGTCGCGCAGCAGACCGGGCCGGTCGGACATGATGCCGTCAACGCCCATGTCCATCAATTGGTCCATTTCGTCGGCGTCGTCCACTGTCCAGACCTGAACCTGCACCCCGCGTGCATGCGCCCCGCGCACAAGCCGGGGCGTTACCACCGGGATGCCGCGAAACCGGACCGGCACCTGCAGCACCGGCGCCGGCCCCGGCCCCAGCGGCAGGCCCCAGCCCGACAGCCACAGCCGCGCCACCCCCGCATGGGCCGGCGACCAGCACAACCCCGGCCCCAGCAGCCGGCGCAGCCGCGCCGTGCGCCGCCCCGAAAAAGACCCGGCGCAAACCCGCCCCAGCGCATCGGCACGACCGATCACCTCGGCCAGCGGACCGACCTCCGCATCGGATTTCAGCTCGATCGCCACGAACAGCCGGGGAAAGGCTGCAAGCATCTCTTCCAGCAGCGGCAGGCTGGCCCCGCCGCGGGTGCGCAGCCGGCGCAGTTCGGCGCTGTCGAGATCGGCCAGCATCCGCGGATCGCCCGTCATCCGCGCAAGGCTTTCGTCGTGATGGATGAAAACCGCACCATCGCGGCTGGCGTGAACGTCAAGCTCCACATGGCTGTAACCCAGCCGCACCGCATGTTCGAAGGCCGGCAGGGTGTTTTCCTCGGCCTCCAGCGATCCGCCGCGATGGGCGATGGCGACGGGGCGCGGATGGTCCAGAAACGGGTGCAGGCGCGGCGGGTTCATTTGCGCATTCTGCCCAAACACCGGCTGCTGTCGAGCCCGAAGCGCCGCAATAAGCCGCCATTGCGCCGCCGATGCCGCCGCGCTACGCCGACAGGACGGCAACAACCGAAAGGCCCGCAGCGATGGCTCAAAGGATCATCATCGACACCGACCCGGGCCAGGATGACGCCGTTGCCATCCTGCTGGCGCTGGCCAGCCCCGAGAT
>SKWP01000372.1 GCA_007128865.1 Paracoccaceae bacterium | reverse complement strand
GCCGCGACCAGAGCGGTTTCGTAGCCGTGTGGATGCCGGTTTCCCAGTCGATCAGCGTGCCGTAGCAGTCGAAGGTCAGTACCTTGAAGTCTGTCAGTTTCATTGTAGCTCCTGGTTGCAGTCCGTAGTGTGTCACAGCCGTGACAGCACCACCTCGCCATTGCGCATCACCATCCCCAGCGTTTGCTCGGGTCGCGCGAGTAGTCTGATATCGTCCAGCGGGTTGCCGTCCACGGCGATCATGTCGGCCAGGAAGCCCGGCGCGATCTGGCCCAGTTCGTGCTCGCGGCAGAGCAGCCGGGCACCGTTGACGGTTGCGGCGCGGACAAGATCGGCGGCCGGCACCACCTCGGCGCGCAGGGCGAATTCGCTGGATTGCAGCCGGTGCATGACGCCCAGAAGATCGGTGCCATAGGCCATCTGCACGCCCATCCGGTGGGCCATTTCCACCGCGCCAAGCCCGGCGTCCAGCACATCGTCTATCTTGGCGGCCAGTTCCGCCGGCAGGCCGGCCTCGACGCCTTCGTCCTTCAGCGCGCGATAGATTGCCAGCGTCGGCACCAGAAAGGCGTTGCGGTCGCGGATCAGCGCCAGTGCGGTTTCGTCGGCCAGGTTGCCATGCTCGACCGAGCGCACCCCCAGTTCGACCGCGCGGATGATCGAGCGCGCGGTATAGGCATGCACCACGACATAGAGGTTGGCCATTTCGGCCTCCTCGACCACTGCGGCGATCTCTTCGCGCGAGTACTGGTCGGAGCTGATCCGGTCGGTGGGCGAGGAAATCCCGCCGTTGCCCATGATCTTGAGATGGTTGGCACCGCGGCGCACCTCTTCGCGGGCCCAGCGACGCAGCTCGGGCACGCCATCGGCGATACGGCCCAGCCCGGGCTGGTTGTAGGCGTCGTCGTAACGGTCCACCCCGGCGGGGCGGGTATCGCCATGCCCGCCGGTGGGCGACAGCGCCTTGCCGCCGAAGAACAGCCGCGGTGCGCGTATCAGCCCTTCGGATGCCGCGCGCGCCAGCCCGAAATCGGCACCGCCCACGTCGCGCACGCTGGTAAAACCGCGGTCAAGCATGCCGCCCATGATCCGCGCCGCCTGTGCGGAGACATAAAAGGGCGACATGCGCTGCAGTTCGGTGAAATTGGCAGTGCAGGCGGTCACATGCACATGGGCATCGATCAGCCCCGGCATCAGCGTGCGGCCACGCAGGTCGATCCGGCGCGCATCGGCAAGCTTCGGCGCGGTTTCGGCCACCTCGGCAATGCGCCCGTCCTCCACCACCACATGGCGTTGGCCGACCACGGCGCCGGCGGCGGCATCCAGAAGGCTGGCGTTTTCGAGAACTGTCAGGGTCATTCTTGCACCTGTTGGTGAACGGAAAGAAAGCCCGGCACCAGCAACGGTGCAATCAGGCCGGCCCCGGCGAGATCGGCCGCGTCATAGGCCCCGGCGGCGTCCAGTACTGCCACGACACCCAGAACCCGGCCGTCCCACAGGACCGGAACGCTCATGCACGCGGCGCAGCCGAGGCTGGCGATCAGCGCATGATCGGGAAAGGCCCAGCGGATGTCTTCGGCGTTCCGGCCAAGCCAGGGCTGGCCCCCATGCAGCACCCTTGCGCCCCATTCGGTCGGCCCCATGGGCTTGCGCCCGCGCAGCGGGTATTCGGCCGGGCGGCTGGAATGGATCCGCGCCACCTCTCCGGTTTCCGGCTGCCAGGCAAGCAGGGTGAACAGACGGTGGCCGACGCTGTCGGCGCAGAGCCGCTCGAAGGCATCGAACAGGGCCTGCGGCTGGCCGGGCAGGGCCAGCGCCGGTGACAATGCGGCCAGCGCCGCGGCAGGATCGAAACGACCAGTTTCAGCCATAGAGGATTCCCGGAAGCCAGAGCGCGATGCCGGGGAACATCACCAGAAGCACCACCGCCACCACCATGAGCAGGAAGAACGGCAGCGCCGCCACGGCAACCTTGCCGATGGGTGTGCCCGTCAGCCCCTGCAGGACGAACAGATTGAAGCCGACCGGCGGCGTGATCTGGGCCATCTCGACCATGATCACCAGATAGATGCCGAACCAGATCGGGTCGAAACCGGCCTGCATGGCCAGCGGAAAGGTAATCGGCAGGCTCATCACGATGATCGACACGCCATCGAGAAAAAGTCCCAGAACGATGTAGAACACCGACAGGATCAGCAGCACCCCGATCGGGCCCAGTTCCAGCGCGGCAATGCCGCGGGCGACATTGGTGGGGATGTGCAGATAGCCCATCGCGGTCGAAAGGAAGGCCGCGGCAATCAGGATGATGCAGACCATGCAGCTGGTACGGATCGCGCCGAGCAGGGTATCGACCAGCAGCCTGAAGGTCAGCTGGCGCATGACCAGCGTCATCACCAGCGCCCCGAACACGCCAACCGCCGCGGCTTCGGAAGGGGTGGCGAGGCCGGAATAGATCGAGCCCAGCACGACCACCACCAGCAGCAGGATCGGGGTCAGGTCAAGCAGCCCGCGCAGATAGGCCAGCGGGCCGAACCGTTCGGCCGGTTCGGGTGCGACATCGGGCCGGGCAAGCGCCACCACCATGATGTAGGTGGAATAGAGCGCGGCAATCATCAGCCCCGGCAGGAAGCCGGCGGCAAACAGCCGGCTGATCGAAACCTCGGCGAGAATGCCATAGACGATCATCACGATCGACGGCGGGATCAGCAGGCCGAGGCTGCCGGCGCCGGCCAGCGAACCCAGCGCCAGCGACTGGTTGTAGCCGCGCCGCTTCAGCTCGCCCGTGGTGATCTTGCCCACGGTGGCCGCGGTGGCGGTCGATGATCCGCTTACCGCCGCGAACAGGGTGCAGCCAAGCACATTGGTATGCAGCAGCCGCCCCGG
>SKWP01000065.1 GCA_007128865.1 Paracoccaceae bacterium | reverse complement strand
CGTTCCCGGATCGATGCGGCGGGGCCGCGGCCCGGTTTCGGTGCGCCCGTCTGTGAGCGGCCTGCCCCGCCTGCGCCATGACCCAGATCAATCCCTGCCCGCGGATTAAGCCCGAAGTTGCGGGATTGCAAGCGGGTAGCGCCCTGGAGCGGTGAAAATGTTCTGCCAAAAGGCGGAAATTTCCTGTACTTGCGGGACATTTTCCCGTATATACGCCGATCTGTGGAATGCTTTTCGGGGATCGGCAATGGCGGCTGTGCTTGACGAACTTGATCGCAGGATCCTGGTAGAACTTCAGGAGGACGCAGGCCAGTCGCTGGACGAGATCGCGCGCAAGGTGAATTCTTCCAAGACCCCGGTCTGGAACCGCATCCGCAAACTGCGCGAGGCCGGTGTGATCGGGCGGCAGACGGTGCTGGTGGACCCCGAGGCGCTGGGGCTCGAGGCCTGTTTCTTCGTGCTGGTGCGGACCAGCGAACATGACGCCGCATGGCAGGCGCGGTTTCTGGCCAGCGTGCGCGCCCGGCCCGAGGTGATGGAGGCGCATCGCCTGGCCGGTGACGTGGATTACATCCTCAAGGTGCGCGTCGCCAATGCGCGCGCCTATGATACCTTCTATCAGGGGCTGATTGCGGATGTCAGGATTCACAATGTGACCGCGCTGCTGTCGATGGAAGAGATCAAGGCGACGACGGTGCTGCCGATCCCGCCTGTGGATCGCAACCGCAAGTAGCAGCGGCGCCCGGCCGCAGCCGAGGGGGGACCAGGCCATGCGACGCATCTGGCGAATCCTGCGTAACGTGGCGCTTCTGCTGCTGGCCTTTGCGCTGGTGGTCGCGGTCTGGAAACATGACGAAATCCGCCGGCTGATCGCCGTGAACCGGCTTTTCGCCGAGGATCGGATCGTGGCGAATTTCTCGGCCATGGACCGGGCCTTCCTGACCCGGCCGATGGCGGTGGCCGGGGGTGACCCGCTGCCGCAGGGGCCTGCGGCAACGCTGCCGGAGGGCCTGGAGGACTGGCTTGCCGCGCGGCAGGTCACCGGCCTTGTGGTGCTGCACCGCGGTCAGGTGGTGGCCGAGGATTACCGGCTTGGTACCGGGCGTGACGATCTGCGCATCCAGTGGTCGATTTCCAAGAGCGTGCTGTCGCTGCTCTACGGCATCCTGCTGGAAAAAGCTGAGGTGCCGCCGCTCGATACGCCAATCGTCGAGGCGGTTCCGGCGCTTGCCGGTTCGGCCTATGCCGGCGCGACACTGCGCGATGCAATGACGATGTCCTCGGGCATCGGCTTCAACGAGGATTATCTCGACTATCATTCCGACATCAACCGCATGGGCCGGGTGCTGGCGCTGGGCGGCAGCATGGATGCATTTGCCGCCGGCCAGTCGGTGCGGGCCGCGCCCCCCGGCAGCCGCTGGCAGTATGTGTCGATCGACACCCATGTGATTGCCATGGCGATCCGGCAGGCCACCGGGCGCAGCCTGCCCGATCTCATGCAGGACCGGCTGCTGCGCCCGCTTGCACCCGAACACGACGCCTATTTCCTGACCGACGGTTATGGGGTCGTCTTTGCGCTGGGCGGCATGAACATGACCACCCGCGACATCGCCCGCATCGGGCTGATGGTGGCCCGCGGCGGGGAATGGGATGGCCGGCAGATCGTGCCGGCCGGATGGATTGCCGAATCGACCCGTGCCAGCGCCCCCGGCGGCGCGCCCTATGGCTTTCAGTGGTGGCTGGCCGGCGATGGCAGCGGCGGCGAGGTGTTCGGGCGTGGCATCTACGGCCAATACCTCTATATCCACCCGGGGCGCGATGTGGTGATCGCCGTGAATGCCGCCGATCGGGGTTTTCGCAATCCCGGGGTGCATTCGGGCAATATCGCCATGTTCCGCGCCATCGCCGAGGCCGTATCGAGCAATGGAGACCCTGATGAGTGAAACCCCCGAAATCGCCCAGACCGCGCCCTTCGGTGTCGAGGTCGAGGCCGGCAAGACCTATTTCTGGTGCGCCTGCGGCCGCTCGGCGCGGCAGCCCTTCTGCGACGGTTCCCACAAGGGCAGCGCCTTCGAGCCGCTGCGCTGGAAGGCGGAAGACACGCGCCGGGTCTGGTTCTGCGGCTGCAAGCACAGCCAGAAGGCGCCGCTGTGCGACGGCAGCCACAAGGCGCTGGCATGAAACCCGATGCATCCGTGAACGTGCTCGGCGGGCCGCTCGAACCCTGTTCGAATGATCCGCTGACCGGCTTCTTCCGGGACGGTCATTGCAACACCTGCGATGCCGACACCGGCAGCCACACCGTCTGCGCGGTGATGACCGACGAGTTCCTGGCGCTGTCCAAGTACCTCGGAAACGACCTTTCCACGCCGCGCCCGGAATACCGCTTTCCCGGTCTTCGGGCCGGCGACCGCTGGTGCCTGTGCGCGGCGCGCTTTCTTCAGGCGCATGACGAAGGTGCAGCGCCACGTGTCCACCTGCGCGGCACCCATCGCCGGGCGCTCGAGATCGTGCCGCTGTCGGTGATGAAGCAGTACGCAGACGACCTGTCGGAGGGGTGATGCCCGCCGCCGGGTCGGGCCTTTGCGACAGTCGTGGCGCGCATCAGGGGCCGGCGCGGGGCAGGGTCGGAGCCCGCTTCAGCGCCGGCCGAACAGCCGTTCGATATCGGCCCGTTCCAGCCTGACAAAGGTCGGCCCGCCATGGTTGCACTGGGCCGAACGTGGCGTAGCCTCCATCTCGCGCAGCAGGGCGTTCATTTCCTCGGGGCGCAGCTGGCGGCCGGCGCGGACGGAACCATGGCAGGCCATGCGCGACAGTACCGCGTCGATGCGGGCATCGAGCAGCGCCACATCGCCACTGTCGGCAAGCGCGTCGAGCACATCGCGCAGCAGG
>SKWP01000025.1 GCA_007128865.1 Paracoccaceae bacterium | reverse complement strand
TCGGCCCGATGGTGATGGTGGGGCTTGGCGGCATCTTCGTCGAGATCCTCAAGGATGTCGCGTTCCGCATCTGTCCGGTCGATGCCGGAGAGGCCCGCGCCATGCTGGCCGAGCTCAAGGGGCAGGCGCTGCTGCGGGGCGCACGCGGCGAGGCCGCTGTCGACGAAGAAGCGCTGGTGCAGGCCATCGTCGCGCTGGGCGGCGAAGACGGGCTGCTGATGAGCCTGGCCGACGAGATCGCAGAGGCCGACCTCAATCCGGTGATCGTGTCGGAGAGTGGGGCGGTGGCGGTCGATGCCCGATTCATCCTGACCGATGCGGGCGCCGCAACGGCCACGGCAAGGCAACGCCCCCCGGCCCGCGAGACCTTCAAGGCCCTGTTCGAGCCCCGCAACATCGCGGTTCTGGGCGCCTCGACCAGGGAGGTCGCCATTGCCAACAACATGATCCAGCGCATGAAGGCGTTCGGCTACAAGGGCGAAATCTGGCCGATCCACCCCAAGGCCGACGAGATCGAGGGGCTCAAGGTCTATCCGTCGCTGGCCGAAACGCCCGAACCGGTGGATTATGCCTATATCGCCATCGGTGCCGCGCGCATTCCGCAAACACTGGCCGAAGCTGCCGGGCGGCTGAAGATCGCGCAGGTCATATCGTCGGGTTTCGGCGAGGTCGAAGAAGGCCGCGGCCTGCAGGACGAACTCGTGGCCAGCGCCGAGGCTGCCGACATCCGGGTCATCGGGCCGAACTGCCTGGGCACCTATTCGCCACGGGGCGGGCTGACCTTTCCGGCCGATGCACCAAGAGAGGTGGGCCATGTCGGGGTGGTCTCGCAATCCGGCGGGCTGAGTACCGATATCATCAAGCGCGGGCAATGGCGGGGGCTGCGGTTTTCCGGTCTGGTGACGATGGGCAACAGTGCCGACGTCAAGCCGCATGAACTGGTCGAATACTATTTCGACGATCCGCAGACCCGGGTGGTCGGTCTCTATATCGAGGATATCCGCGAAGGGCGGGCGTTTTTCGACCTGCTGCGCAGCCATCCCGCCCCCAAGCCGGTGGTGGTGCTCAAGGGCGGTCGCTCGGCGCTGGGCCGTATCGCGGCGGCATCGCACACCGGCGCGCTGGCCGGCGATGACGGCGCCTGGGATGCGCTGGCCGCGCAGCTTCCGGTCGCGCTGACCCGAACGGTGGACGAATTCATCGATGCGCTGGTCATGCTCCAGCATGTGACCCTGCGGCCCGAAAAGCCCACAAGCGCGGTGACCCTGTTCGGAAACGGTGGCGGTTCGAGCGTGCTTGGCGCCGACATCTTCGCCCATTACGGGCTCGAGGTTGCCCCGTTCGAGGGCGCCGCCCGCGATGCGCTCGAGGCGATGGGCCTGCCGCCGGGCACCTCGGTTGCCAACCCCATCGACACCCCGGTGCGGACCCTGCAGGAAAAGGACGGCTTCATCGCTGCCGAGATTCTCGATCATGTCTGCAAGCTCGCGCGGCCCGATGCGGTGGCCATGCATCTCAACCTTGCCGCCTTCGTGGGGCGCGGATCGGTCGATCCGATCGGCAATCTGTTTGCAGTGATCTCCGATACGGTGGCGAAATACCCCGGTGTCGCCCATTTCGCGCTTGCCCTGCGCAGCGACGGATCGCCCGAACTCGATGCCACCCGGCGTGAATACCGCGAACGCGCCCGCGCAATCGGCCTGCCGGTATTCGACGAGATCGCACCGATGGCGCTGGCCCTGTCGATCGTCGGGCATATGGAGCGCCGTCTGGCGGCCCGGCCGGCTGGTGGTGGCCGCCGCGGCTGATACCGGATCCGCCTGATCGGTTCCCGAGGCATGTGCAGGCAAGGCGTGCCTGCCGACCGAATCGGTCAGGCAGGTTTCGCATGAAAGGTTGCGCGTCAGCCGGCGGGTGCCGTGCGTTGCGAGACACCGCCCGCCGCCACCGCGGCCGGCACTGTCGGCATGGATGGTCCGCTTCCCAGGCTGCGGGAGATCCGCGCGGCCATTTCCGAAATCTTCCGGCCGGCCACCATCGCGTGGCTGGTCGACATTCGCGCCAGCGGCACCGCGATGCTGATCGCCACCAGCGGATAGCCCTGATCGTCCAGGATCGGCGCACCCACGCACATCGCGCCATCCTCGTTCTCACCGGTTTCTATGGCATATCCGCTCTGGGCGATCTGGCGCAGCTGGCGTTCCAGTTCGGCCCGTTCGATCAGGGTGCGGCCGGTGCGCTCCATCAGCGGCCGGCTCAGATAATCCCGCGCCTCGGGTTGCGGCATATGCGCCAGGATCGCCTTGCCAAGCGCGGTGGAATGCAGGGGGTTGGCATCGCCGCTGCGCGCCTTGGTCCGGAAACCCTGCAGGCTGTCGATGACGTCAAGATACACGACCGATCCGTCGCCCTTGACCGCAAGGTTGACGGTGCACTGATACTCCTGTGTCAGGGCCACCAGAACCGGATGCGCCAGTTCGCGGGCGCGGGTGATGCTGGAATCGGTGCGGGCCATGGCCCGCAGGCGCGGCCCGACGCTGTAGCGGTCCCTGTCGGTGTGGTGTTCCAGGAAACCGGCGCGTGTCAGGGTCTGGAGATAGCGAAAGGCGGTCGTCTTCGGGATGCCCAGCGCCTGGCTGACCGATTTCAGCGAAACCACCTGACCGCATTCGACCACATAGGCAAGCACGCCCAGCGCCTTTTCGACCGGTTGAACGACATAGCTGTTTGCAGGCGTTCCGGGCATGGTCTCCCCCTTTCGGCCATGACGATACGCAGATTGTATTCAAAGCACGAGCCGCCCCGATTTCGCAACATGAAACCGCGGTGTCTGTACAGCTGTGGCGGTTGCGTGGTGTTTTCGGGGTGCGGGCGCGGCTGTTTCGGGCGTCCGTCGG
>SKWP01000215.1 GCA_007128865.1 Paracoccaceae bacterium | reverse complement strand
CTTTCGGCCTTCGACATCCAGCGCGGCGCAGAACTTCTGGCCCGGCGTGGCGACGGCTCGATGATCGACGGGTTTCTGGAAGTGGCGGAACGCGAAGCCTGGCAGGTTGCGCCGGCTGCCTTCTGGCGCGCCGTGCCGTCGGGCACGGTGGCCGATTCGGTGGTCGAGGGCTTTCTGGACGATCTGCTGCCGGTTGCCGAAGCGGCCGGGCGCGACGGGGTGGATGCTGTGTTCCTGATCCTGCACGGGGCGATGAGCAGCGAAAGCTGCACCGACGTGGAAGGCGAGGTGCTGGAAAGGCTGCGGGCGGTGCCGGGGCTGGCAAAGGTGCCTGTGTTCGGTGCCTTCGACCTGCATGCCAACCTCAGCCAGCGCATGATCCGGCTGGCCAACTGCCTGGTCTGCTTTCGCAAGAATCCGCACAGCGACGCCCGCGAAACCGCCGTGCGGGCGTCTGATCTGCTGGCCGGCTGCCTTGGCTCGGGGGTTGTGCCGCAGTCGGTCGGGCGCAATGCCGGCATTCTCTGGGCGCCGCCCGGTACCGGCACCGCGGATCTGCCGATGCGCCGGCTCGAGGCCGAAGCCCGCCGGATCGAGGCCGAAACGCCGGGCATCTGGGCGGTCAATGTCATCGGCGGCTATTCCTTTGCCGATGTTCCCGAAAACGGGGTCGGGTTTTCGGTGGTGGCCGATCCGGGAACGGCCGCGGCCGAACAGGCGGTGGCCGCGCTTTGCGCGCTGGCGCAGGACATGCGCGAACAGGGCGTGGTGCCCGAAAGCGACCCCGAGGAGGCGCTCGACAGTATCCTTGCGGCCGGGCTCGACGGCCCCGGCCTGCTGGTCGAACCTGCCGACAACATCGGTGGCGGCGCTCCGGGCAACTGCACCACGCTGCTCAAGCTGTTTCTGCACCGCAATGTCGATGGCGCCGGGGTCATCATTGCCGATGGCGCAGCGGTTCAGGCGCTTGACGGGCTCAAGCCGGGCGAACGCCGGCGCATCGCCATCGGCGGCAACCGGTATGATGGCGGCCCGGTCGAGGCCGAGGTCGAGCTTGTCTCGCGCAGCGACGGCGCCTTTGACCTCGAGGACATGCACAGCCACATGATCGCCGCGGCGGGCAGCCATATCGAGATGGGGCCATCCGCAGTGGTCCGCGCCGGCGGCGTCACGATCCTGCTGAATTCGTACAAGACCGCACCGATGGACCTTGGCCAGTGGCGCAGCCAGGGCATCGACCCCGAACGCCTGCGGGTGATCGGGGTCAAGGCCGCCGTGGCCCACCGGCAGGCCTATGACCCGATTGCCGCGGCGAGCCATACCGTCCGCACTCCCGGCCCCTGCACCAGCGATCCGCGGATGCTGCCTTATCGCAGGGTGTCCCGCCCGATCTGGCCGCTGGACTGACCCGAGATCGGTTCATGCAAAATCCTCGATCACGGCCACACCGGGCGCTGCCGGATGATCGAAGGCGCGCAGTTCGTCCGAGGCGTCCGCAAGCCGCACCCGCCGCGCGATCAGCGGTGTAACGTCGACCCGCCCCGCCTCGATCAGACCCAGCAGCGACGGATAGCGCCAGGCGGGCATGCCACGGGTGCCGAACAGCGCGAGGTTCTTCATGTAGACGGCGTTCATGTTCACGGTCATCCGCGCGGTGTGACCCGTCGGCAGCCCGACCTGAACATGCCGGCCCAGCACCCGCAGGCATTCGATGGAGGCGTTGGTGGTGGCCTCGATCCCCAGCGCCTCGACGCTGACATGGGCGCCGCGGCCGTCGGTGATGTCCCTGATCCGCTCGGCAACATCGCCGTCACGGGCATCGACGGCCGCCTCTGCCCCCAGCGACAGGGCATGCTGCAGCTTTTCCGGCACCACATCGACCACGATAACCCGCGCGCCCAGCGCGCGGCCAAGGATCAGGCAGGAAAGGCCGATACCGCCGGTACCGTGCACCGCCAGCCATTCGCCGCCGCGCAGGGCGGCACGGTCGGTCAGCGCATGCCAGGCGGTCGTCACCCGGCAGCCGAGCCCCGCCGCGGTGACCGGCTCCAGCGCATCGGGCAGGCGCACCAGATTGTGCGCCCGCGGCACGCCGATGAATTCGGCATAGGCGCCGGGTTCGGCAAAGCCCGGCAGGCGGGCATCCTCGCAGGTGTTGGACGTACCCGCCCGGCAGGAAATGCAGGTGCCGCAGGCCAGGATGAACGGCGCCACCAGCCTGTCACCGGGTTTCCAGCCCGATTGCGGCCCGGCCTCGACGACCTCGCCGCAGTATTCATGGCCGAGGATCTGGCCGGGCCGGACCCGCGCGTGTTCGCCCACCCAGCCGTGCCAGTCCGACCGGCAGATACCGCAGGCCAGCGTCCGCAACACGACACCATCGGCTTCGCAAGCCGGGTCGGGCACATCCTCGATGGCCAGATCGGCGCGGAATTCCCGCAAGACAGCTGCGCGCATGCCCGTTCCCCCCATGCCCGCCGCAGGCTACATGCAGGCCGCGTAAAGTGCACGGGTGTTTTCGGCCGTCATCGCCACCGGGTTGCCACCACAGGACGGATCGGACAGCGCCAGCGCCGTCATCTCGTCCAGGCGCGTTTCCTCCACACCCATGGCGGCAAGCCCGGCAGGGATACCCAAACCGGCGCGCAGTTCCACGATCCGCGCGCGGAAGCCGTCGAACCCGCCGGCGATGCCCAGATAGGCGGCAGCCCGGGCCATGCGGGCCTCGATGGCCGGGCGGTTGAAATCCAGCACCATCGGCATGACCACGGCATTGGTGGTGCCGTGATGGGTGTTGTAGATCGCGCCGACCGGGTGGCTGAGGCTGTGAATTGCCCCGAGCCCCTTCTGGAACGCCACCGCACCCATGGCCGCCGCGCTCATCATGTGGGCGCGGGCCT
>SKWP01000486.1 GCA_007128865.1 Paracoccaceae bacterium | reverse complement strand
TCCGCTGCCCGCGATCGTGCTGGGGGTGATCGGCGCCGCCATCGGCAGCTATCTGGTCACGCTTCTGGGTCTGCGGATCACGGTGCGGCTGGACCAGCTTGTCGCCGGGGCGCTGGGCGCGTTGATCCTGGTGCTGATCGTGCGCCGCTGAGCCGATTTCGCAACCTGCCGACGAACCCTCCTGTTTCGGCCTTGCTGCTCGACGCCCGATCCCGGTGGTGAAGGCGGATCTACGCAAGATCGCTTTGCTTCCGGTTTCGGGCGCAGCGCAAGGTCTGCTGCCTGTGCGACCCGCCACTGCACCGCGCCGCATACCATGACGTTACGACCCGAGCGCAAAACGCGCTCCAACAGGGGTTTCGGCATATCGTTTTGACCCAAATCAAGGTGAATCGCCGCCGCAGGGTCGAAAATACACGTGGTATCGAACTTGGAGGTTTCCCATGTCCTGCCAGTATTCTCCGCGCGATGGCGTCCGCCCGCAATCAGCAACTGCGGTCGCGCCACGCTGTGCCCCACTGGACGAACCCTGACACTCACGCCAGCTGGCTTGGGCTGGAATAATATTTCCCGCCCATCGGCAAGCAGGCGCGCGCGAAGTCGCGGACGCACGGAACCCGGAATACGGGGAATCGTGCCCGCGATCAGGACTTGCGCATGACCCATCCGGGCGCGACGTCGCGCCGGGCATTTCTGATTTATCCGCAAACCCTGCATTGCAGCAAATCGAGTATGCACCATGCCATTCACACCGATCCCACGCACTGAACCGATCCGCCACGACACAGACGACATGCAGACCCTGCATCCGCAGATTGTCACCCTTGCCGATGGCCGCGCGCTTATGGCCTATGAGGGGCGCACCACCGAAGACGGCGCACCGGTCTATCGCTATTACGGCCAGTTCCTTGACGCGGAAAGCCAGCCCCTGGACGTACCTTTCGTTCTGGGCGATCATGTCATGGGCGATACCAACCGGCTGGACATCGCGGCGCTGGATGACGGCGGGTTTGCCATCGCCTGGGGGCGGCGGGCGAATGCCGGGGACCATTTCCTGCGCAGCTTCGACGCCGATGGCACCCCGCGCACCGACCCGGTGCCGCTGATCACACCCGGCGAGGGTTGGGTCGCTGGCTGGGTGAATGTCGATGCCCTGCCCGAGGGCGGCTTTGCCGTGACCTGGACCGGTCAGGGCGGCGGCAGCTTTGGTCAGGAAACCCGCACCGCAATTTTCACCCAACGTTTCGATGCCGAGGTCACGGCCACCAGCATCGGGCAGCAGGTGTCGGAAATGAACGTGCGCAGTGCCTTTGGCAATATCGGCGGCGTCACCGGCAGCCCCTCGGCCGCCGTGCTGGAAGATGGCAGCGCCGTCATCGTCTGGCAATCCTTCCGCACGCTGGTCGAAGACAGCCACAACGCTCTCTTCGGCCGGATGGTGGATGCCGAAGGCCGCCCGACGGGCGATACCTTCCGGATTGCCGATTTCGCCGACCGCAACGTGTCCACCGTCAAGGGACACGAAGTGCTGCCCCTGCCCGATGGCGGCTTTGCGGTGTTGTGGAATGATCCGGTCGGTTTTGAAACCACCACACCGGGCGGTGACCCCACGGTGATCGGTGGCTGGGCGGTGTCGATGCAGCGCTATGATGCCACTGGCCAGACCGTGGGCACCCCGCGTGCCCTCAGCCAGCCGACCGAACCCTACGCCCGCGAACCCTCGGCCCTGCTTCTGCCCGATGGCGACATTGCGCTGGTCTGGGATACGGCGCGCGAAGGGTTGCCCGTTGCCCGCGGCGATGCCGCCAGCTGGTTTCAGCGACTGGACGGCGATTTCAACCCCCTTGCGCCGCCGGTGCGGATCGAGGCCGGCGAAGCCATCGGCGACCGCGCGGTCCGCGGCACCCTGACGCTGGATACCGATGCCGATGGCGCAGTCACCCTTGTCTGGCACAGCCTTGTCGGCGTGGGCCAGTTCAGCGTCTTCACCCAGACGCTGCTGCCGCAGGTGCTGGGCACCGATGAAGATGACGCGTTGGAGGCGCCGGAAGTCGGTGGCTCGGTCCACGGGTTGGCAGGCGACGATGTGTTGATCGGGGGGCCAGGGGATGATTTCCTGGTCGGTGGGCCGGGCAATGACCTGCTGCAAGGCGGCGGCGGGGTGAATACGGCAGTGTTTTCAGGGCGCCGGGGCGATTATGACATCGCGCGCGGACCCGATGGCGCGCTGATCGTCACCGACCTGCGCGACGACGGGCCGACCGACGGCATGAACCGGCTTGAAGACATCCAGGTCCTGGGGTTCGCGCCGCGTTCCGGCACCGCGCTCGATATGGTCGCAGTGGCCGATCTGGAGATTCCTGACCTTCAGGACCCCACCGTGCAGCTGACCGGGACGGTCGGCGATCTTGCCGATGCCCCGCTCGACGGTGTCGCGCTGACGTTCCGCGCGGCCGAGGCACCGGCGCAGGTCGCGACCAGCGCCGCCGACGGCGGGTTTGCGTTCACGCTGGGCGTCGGCGCCAGCGGCACGCTCGAGGCCGCGCGCGCCTGGCAGGCAGGCGACCCGGCGATCACCGCGCTTGATGCGCTCGACGTGCTGCGCATGGCGGTGGGCCTGACGCCCTCCTTCGGGCCGGCGCAGGCGCAGAACTTCATCGCCGCAGACATCAACCGCGACGGCGCGGTGACCGCGCTCGATGCGCTCGAGGTGCTGCGCGCCGCGGTGGGGCTGACCAGCGCGCATGCGCCGCAATGGGTGTTCTTCGACGCCGAAACCGACTGGGCGGGGCTGAACCTGAGCGCTGCGAACACTCACGCCGAAACCGGAATCACCCTCCCGCCGCTGGCGGGCGATCTGGACATCGCCATGACCGGTATCCTTCTGGGGAACATGGCCGAGGT
>SKWP01000418.1 GCA_007128865.1 Paracoccaceae bacterium | reverse complement strand
CGAGGCGCTGGCGCTGACCCCGCCGGCAGGCTGGACGGCAGGGCAGATGGTGACCGCCGCATGGGCGGTGCGCAATGCCGGTACCGCGCCCGCGCAGGGGCCATGGACCGAACGGCTGGTGGTGACCAACCGCTCGACCGGGCAGATCGTGCACAGCGTCGATCTGCGGCAGCCGGCCGGCGACCCGCTGGAGTCCGGCGCGTTGCGCGAACGCGCGGCGGTGTTCGGCTGGCCCGCGGGGCTGGCGGGAACCGGGCTTTACGATTTTGCGGTGATCGTCGATGCGCTGGGCGAGGTGTTCGAATCCAACCCCGCGGGCACCGCCGAGACCAACAACACCCTTGTGGTGCAGCGCGCCTCGGCCCCCGATCTGGTGGTCTCGGCGCTGGAACTGGCGCCCGATGCGCCGGTGTCCGGCGGCCCGCTGACCATCACCTGGACCACCGCCAACGAAGGTGCCGCCGCCACGCCGGGCGACTGGTTCGACCGGGTGCGGGTGGTCAATGCCGGCACCGGCGCGGTTCTGCATGATCTGGCCGTTGCGGTGCAGGGCGCGCCCATTGCCGCCGGCGCCAGCGCCACGCGCAGCATCACGCTCGATCTGCCCGATGGCGCGGCCGGCACCGGCGAGATCGCGGTCACGGTGACGGCGGATTCCAACACCGCCGGGCAGGGGGTGTTGAACGAGGCCCGCGACGGGCTGACGATCGCTCAGGCCGAGGCCAACAACAGCGCCACCGCAACCATCCTGTCGGCGCCACGGCTCTATCCCGATCTTGTGGCCCAGATCGTTGGCCTGCCGGACAGCGCCCGCGGCGGCGATGTGGTGCCGCTGAGCTGGCAGGTGGTCAACACCGGCGCCGTGGCCACCGATGCCGCGGCCTGGGTGGATCGTGTCTGGCTCAGCCTCGACGACACGCTGGATGCGGGCGATATCCTGCTGGCCGAGGTGGCGCGCAGCGGCGCGCTGGCTGCCGGCGCGGCCTATACGGTTTCGGCCGATATCGCGCTTCCGGCCGGGATCGAGGGCGATGTGTTCGTGTTCGTCACCACCGATGCCGACCTGGCGGTGACCGAGCCCGATACCCGTGCCGACAACACCGCTGCCGCGCCGCTCGGCCTGACCTCGCCCTATTCGGACCTCGAGGTGCAGGCGGTGATCGCGCCCAGCGGGAGTTTTCAGGCCGGCGAGGCGATCACCGTTTCATGGCGGGTGGCCAACGCCGGCCCCGATGCGCTGGTCGCGCCGGCCGGCGGATGGGTTGACCGTGTCTATCTGGCGGCAGGGCCAGACCCGGCACCGGGCGATTTCCTGCTGGGCGAGGTGGCGCGCAGCGGCGGGCTGGCGGTGGGCGAAAGCTACAGCCGGTCGGTGGATTTCGTGCTGCCGCCGGGGGTGGTGGGCGATTTCCGGGTGCTGGTTGTCACCGATGCGGACGCGGCGGTGTTCGAACGCGGGCTGACCGCAAACAACCACCGGGCCAGTGCCGCGCCGCTGACGCTTCTGGCCGCCCCCGCCGCCGATCTGGCGGTTACCGCGGTCAGCGGGCCGCAGGCGCTGTTGCCCGGCCAGCCGGCCGAAGTGACCTTTGCCATCGCCAATGTCGGTGAAACCATCGCCCGCGCCCCGTGGAGCGACGAGATCCGCCTGCTCGGCCCCGGCATCGGTGCCCAGGGGTTGCAGCTTGCCACCATCGCGCGCGCCTTCGATCTGGCGCCGGGCGACAGTTACGAGGTGACCCATACGGTCACCATCCCCGCAAATCTGGCCGAGGGCGATTTCCGCCTGATGGTGCGGACCGACCGGCTGAACCAGGTTTTCGAAGGCGGGCGGCAGGATAACAACACCGCCCAGACCGATGCCGCCACGCTGCTGCATCCCAATCTGACCGTGTCGCAACTGAGCTTGCCGCAAGGCCCCTTTACCAGCGGCGATACGCTGCGGGTGGACTGGGCGGTGCAGAACATCGGTGCCGGTGCGGTGGCCAGCGGCTGGACGGACCGTATCTGGCTGTCGCGCACGCCCGAGCCCGACGCCCAGTCTATCCTGCTGGCCGAGCATGTCACCGGCGCCGGCCTGCCCTTTGGCCCCGGCGACAGTTTCAGCGCCGGGGTGGATGTGGTGCTGCCGGTATCGGCGGCCGGGGCGTGGTTCGTGGTGGTGCAGACCGACGCGCTGGGCCAGATCGCCGAACCGGGCGGCGAGGACGACAACACCGCCGCGGCCCCCATCGACGTGGCGCTGGCGCCCTATGCCAATCTGGTTGTCACCGATATCGTCGCGCCAGCCCGGACGGTGGCCGATCCGGCGCCGGTGACGATCAGCTGGACGGTCGAGAACCAGGGCACCGGCGCCGGCTTTGCCGATGCCTGGGTCGACCGCATCTTTGTCAGCGCCGGCGGGCCCGAGATCGAACTGGGCCGCTTTGCCCATTCCGGCGGGCTGGACCTGGGCGAAAGCTATACAAGGACCGAAACGATCCTGCTGCCGCCGGGCTTCAACGGCCGCTTTACCCTTCATGTCACCACCGATGCCGAAGGCGCGGTGTTCGAAAACGGGCTCAAGGCCGACAATACCCGTACGCTTGCAGGCTTTTTCGACATCGCGCCGATCCCCTGGGCCGATCTGGTCATGGTTGCGGTCGAGGCCCCGGAAACCGCGCTTTCGGGGCAGATGATGCCGCTGTCCTGGACGGTGCGCAACGACGGCATCGGCCTGACCGATAGCTCCCAGTGGGAGGATCGCGTCTATGTCGCCGACAACCCCGAGGGCACGGGGCGCACCCTGCTGGGCCGGTTCAACCAGATCGGGTTCCTGGCCCCCGAGGCCAGCTATACCCGCGAGGTGATGGTCCAGATCCCGCAGACCTTTACCGGCCCGGCGTGGTTCTTTGTCGAGACGCCGGGCCGCTCT
>SKWP01000024.1 GCA_007128865.1 Paracoccaceae bacterium | reverse complement strand
TCAGCAGGGCGTGTTCACCCTCGCCAAGCCATGCGCGAAGGTTCTCATCGTCACGCGCTCCGAGCAGGCTCTGCCCGATCGCGGGAACCGAAACCAGCGTTGCGTAGAGGTCAATGAAGGTCTCGTCTTCGGCCTCGGTCAGCGGGCGTTGTGCGGCGCGCGGGTCTTCCATGCCGGCAAATGCGGCGTTGACCTGGCCCACGTCCAGCGACATGCGCCGAACCGTGCCGTCCCCCAGCAGCCCGAACCAGTCGGTCGCTGCCGCTGCGTCGGTATCGAGTTCGAAGCGCGGGCCGGTCGGCGCTGCGGGCGGTTCCAGCCCGCCAAGGCCAAGCCCGCGCGCAACCCGGATGCCCGAGCGGATGATCGAATCGTCGATGACCATGATGGTCACCGTCACGCCCGAGATGATGTTGAGTTCGCTGACCGTGCCGCCGGCGCGTGCGACCTCGGCCAGATCCAGCCCGACATGCCCCTGCATCAGCGCACGGATGCGCGATTCCGGAATTCCGATCAGCACGATGGGTTCGGAATGGCCGGCCAGATGCAGCCCGATGATGCGGGCGTCGTCGTCCAGCACAACCATGGTATGGATCGGCTTGCCGGCATAGCCGATGGTGCCGACAAAATCGGTGGTGATGAAGGTCCAGCCGATGCGCTGGCCGCCGCGCAGCAGGGGCGCCACGGGGATGTCGCTGCGCATGGCGCCGAAGCCGTCGGCGCCCTCGACCAGTGTGGCAGGGTCCACCTCGGCCAGAAAGCGTTGCAGATGCGGGGTCTGGGCCGATGCCGCGGCGATGCCCAGCATCAGCCCCAACATGGCAAACAGCACCGCCAGCGCCTGCCGGGCTGTACCGGGCGGTCTGCCCCGACCCTGTGCCTTGCGTCGGTGCGAAGGGCTGCCGGCCGGTCGCGCGCCCTCCCTGCACCGAGGGCCCGACGTCATGGCGTCGCTTTCCGGGGGGGCGCCGGCGGCTGCAAGGGGTGCCGTGGCGCCGGGATCGGGGGCGAAACGCATGTCTCAGACCTTGTGCGGAGGGCCGCGGGCGGCCTCATGGGCTGCTCGGCGGATGGGAAAGCGAAGGCCGGCATCCGGCAACGCCGGCGCCATGACGGTCTCGATCCGCCCGATCACCGGCGGCGGCGCGGGCAGGGCGGCTGCCGTCACGCTCAGGCAATCCGGGCACAGCCGGTCTGCGCAGGGCGCGTCCGGGTCCACCGGATTGCCGCGCGCATCGACCACCACGACCGATTCGACCCCGTCGGCGCAGATCACGACCTGCTGCAGGCCGCCGGCGCGGGCCTGCGTGGCATGTGCCATGCCATGGGCCAGCAATGCCGAAACCATCGCAATCGCGATTGCCGGAACGAGCAGGAAATGGGCGACTCGGCTGACCATGGGCCGAAACTGGACCGGGCGCGGCTATCGCGCCTTGATTTGGGTCAAATGAAAGTGCCTTTTTATGGACTATCTTCCTGCGCACCCGAAATGCGCAGTTGACGCAAGGGCATCACCCGCGGCAGGAAGGCTGCCGTGCGGGTGGCGAGCGATGGGGTGGGAACGTGCGGCTGACAATGTTTTCGGACTATGCGATCCGGGTACTCATGCACGCAGCCCAGAACCCCGAACGACTTGTAACCATCGAACAGACCGCAGCCGTGCAGGGCATTTCGCGTGCGCATGTCAAGAAGGTCGTGCTGATGCTCAGCCGTGCGGGATACCTGCGCGGGGTGCGGGGCCGCACCGGCGGCTTTACCCTCGCCCGCCCCCCGCAGGAGATCGATCTGGGCGAACTGGTCCGGCAAACCGAGCCGGATTTCGGCCTTGTCGAATGCCTGCGCACGGGAAACCGCTGTGTGCTGACACCGTGCTGCGGGCTGCCGCCGATCCTGAAGCGTGCTGTCCGGGCCTTCATCGAGGCGCTGGAAGGGCACAGCCTTGCCGATATCATGCTGCCGGGTTCGCCGCTGTCCCTGCCGCCGGAGGGCAGCGCGTTTCAGCCCAGCCGGTCGCCCGAAGCAAGCGGGTAGCCGCGCAGGAATTCGCCAATGCCGGCCGGCCGGCCCCCGGCGCGCTGGATCTGCGTGACGGCGACCGCGCCTTCACCGCAGGCGACGGCAAGCATCTCCGGGGTGCAGGCGACAACGGTGCCCGGCAGCCCGGCCGGTGCATCGACGGCCAGCCGGCTGCGCAGCAGGCGCAGCCGCGCCGAATCCTTCCGCCCGTCCGGACACCACGCCCCCGGCACCGGCGACAGGGCGCGGATCTGCCGGTCGACATCGACAGCCGGGCGCAACCAGTCGATGCGTGCCTCGGCCTTGTCGATCTTGGCGGCATAGGTAACGCCGGCTTCCGGCTGTTGGCTGCCCGCAAGCCTGTCGGGCGCCGCCAAGGCATCCACGATCATCCGGGCGCCCATGGCGGCAAGCCTGTCGTGCAGGTCTCCGGCCGTGTCCTGCGGCCCGATGGGCGTTGCCTCCCGCAGGATGACGGGGCCGGTATCGAGCCCCGCTTCCATGCGCATGATGCACACGCCGGTTTCGGCATCGCCGGCCAGGATCGCCCGCTGGATCGGGGCCGCGCCGCGCCAGCGCGGCAGCAGCGAGGCATGGATGTTCAGGCAGCCTAGGCGCGGCGCATCCAGAACCGGTTGCGGCAGGATCAGCCCATAGGCAACCACAACGGCAGCGTCTGCGTTCAGCCCTGCCAGCGCCGATTGTTCGGCCGGATCGCGCAGGCTTGCCGGATGGCGCACCGCCAGCCCCATCGCCGCGGCGGCCTGCTGTACGGCCGATGGTCGCGGCTGCTGGCCGCGGCCGGCCGGGCGCGGCGGCTGGGTGTAGACGGCGGCGATTTCATGCCCGGCGGCAACCAGCGCCTTCAGCGCCGGCACCGAAAACTCGGGCGTTCCCATGAAGATCAGGCGCATGGCGGGCTCCGCTGCCGGGGGTGGCCAACCGGCCCCAACGACCGGAGCGGGGCTGCAAAGTCAACCCCGGTCGCCGGCCTTCCGTGCCCGCCGCAAAAGCATCTCGCGTTTGAGCCGCGACAGCCGGTCAAAGTACATGCGGCCGTCCAGATGGTCGATCTGATGCTGCACCGATGTTGCCCAGAGCCGGACGAAGTCGCGCTCCTCGATCTCGCCCGCTGCATTCAGGAACCGAACGGTCACTGCCCGTGGCCGTTCGATCATCGCTGAAACCCCGGGAAGGTTCGGCGATGCCTCTTCATGTGCGCGCACCTGGCCCGAGGCATGCAGGATGACCGGGTTGGCCATCCGGATCGCCTGGCCCCGTGTTTCCGAGGCATCGACCACCGCCAGCCGCAGCGTCACACCGATCTGGGGCGCGGCAAGGCCCACGCCGGGCATTGCCTCCATGGTGTCGATCATGTCTTTCCAGATCGCATGCACCGCGTCGTCAACGGCGTCGACGGGGGCGGCTGCCGACGCCAGCCGCCGGTCCGGCCAGCGCAGAAACGGGCGAACGGACATCGGCGGCTCAGGCGCGCGCCATCTCGCGCTTGCGCTTGACCATCCGGCGGGTGATCAGCTGCCGCTTGAGTGGCCCGAGGTAATCGATGAACAGCTTGCCGTCGAGATGGTCGATCTCGTGCTGAACGCAGGTGGCCCAGAGACCGCCGAACAGCTCTTCCTGCTCTGCGCCGGCTTCGTCGCGCCACCGCACACGCACCTCGGCGGGGCGTGTAACCTCGGCGTATTGTTCGGGGATCGAAAGGCAGCCTTCCTCGTAGCTGCCGGTCTCGTCCGATCGCCAGATGATTTCGGGGTCGAACAGGATCATCGGGCGCGGCTCTGCCTCGGGATCCTTCACGCAATCCATCACCACAAGGCGCCGCAGGACGCCAACCTGCGGCGCCGCAAGCCCGATGCCGGGGGCGTCATACATCGTCGCGAGCATGTCACGCGCCAGCGTCAGCATCTCGGGGGTGATGCTGCCCACGGGTGCGGCCACCTTCTTCAGGCGCGGGTCGGGGTGCATAAGGATCGGTCTGATCGCCATGCCGGTGGATTTAGGTCAACCACCGGGCCCGCGCAACAGGCAAGCCTGGCGCGGACGGATTTCGCTTGCGCCCGGTGCCGGCGGGGATAGCCTGCCGCGGCAGACCGGAGGGCAGACATGGACTTTGACGAGGTAATCGACCGCCGCGGCACCCATTCCATGAAATGGGACATGATGGGGCCACGTTGTGGTGTGACCGCGCCCGATGCGATCCCGATGTGGGTGGCCGACATGGATTTCCGCCCGCCGGCCTGCATCCGGTCTGCCCTGCAGGGGATGCTCGACCATGGCATCTTCGGGTATTTCGGCGATGATGGCGCCAGCCGCGCCGCGATCTGCTGGTGGATGCGCGAGCGCCACGGCTGGCAACTGGACCCCGAGGCGATCTTCTATACCCACGGGCTGGTCAACGGCACCGCGCTGTGCGTCGACACCTGGACGGCGCCGGGCGACGGCGTGGTGATTTTCACGCCCGTCTACCATGCCTTTGCCCGGGTGATCCGTGCAGCCGGCCGGGAGGTCGTGGAATGCCCGCTTGCCACCGGGCCGGACGGCCGCCACGCGATGGATTTCGCTGCCTGGGACGCGCTGATGACCGGACGGGAACGCATGGCGATCCTGTGTTCGCCGCATAACCCCGGCGGCCGGGTCTGGACCGCCGAAGAACTGCGCGGCATGGCCGATTTCGCGCGGCGGCATGACCTGATCCTGGTGTCGGACGAGATACACCATGACCTGGTGTTTCCCGGCCAGCGGCACCTGCCGATGACGCTGGCTGCGCCCGACATCGCGGACCGGCTGGTGATGATGACCGCGACCACCAAGACCTTCAACATCGCCGGCGCGCATCTGGGCAATGTCATTGTCCCGGATGAAACGCTGCGCACGCCGTTCCGGCAGCGGATGATGGCGATGGGGATTTCGCCCAATGCCTTTGGAATGCACATGGCCACCGCTGCCTATTCGCCCGAGGGCGCGGCATGGGTGGATGCGCTGATGCGCTATCTCGATGCCAACCGCAGGCTGTTCGACGAGGCCGTTGCAACCATCCCCGGCCTGCGCAGCACCCCGCTGGAGGCAACCTATCTTGCCTGGGTCGATTTTTCCGGCACCGGCATGGAGGCCGCCGAAATCTCTCGCCGCGTGGCACAGGATGCGCGCATCGCCACCAACGCGGGCAGCAGTTTCGGTACCGGGGGCGAAGGTTTCCTGCGGTTCAATCTGGCACTTCCCCGGCCGGTGCTGACCGAGGCCCTCGCCCGGTTCGGGGACGCATTTCGCGACTTGCAGTGATTTCGCCGGCGCCCGGGCCCGAGCCCGGGCGCGCGCCAGCGCCAGCGCTAACGTCGCGTGGCCATGGCCATGCGCGGCGACACCACCTCGTCCGAGATCTGGATGTCCAGCAGCATGGAGCCCTCGCCGCTCTCGAATTCACTGATCAGCCCAGGCAGCGCATCCAGATCGGTCACCACCGCGCCGCGGATGCCGAAGCCCTGCGCCATCCGCGCCAGATCGTTGCGCCCGTATACCCCGCCCTTGTCGCTCAGCCCGTCGGCGCGCAGCTTGTGAATCTCGGCCCCATAGGCGCCGTCGTTGAGCACGCAGATCAGGATCTTCCAGCCCTGCAGAACGATGGTCTCCAGTTCCTGGATATGGACCATCAAGCCACCGTCGCCTTCCAGCAGCACGGTCGGACGGTCGGGCCGGGCCTGGGCCATGCCGCAGGCATAGGCAAGGCCGTTGCCGATGGCGCCGAATTCGCGGATGGTCAGGAAGGTGTCGGCAGGCCGGTCCAGCATATGCGCCGAGAAGAACGAACTGTGCCCGGAGGAATTGACGCAGCCCCAGTGCCTGGGCAGGGCGCGGTCGAGTGCAGCAATCACCGCGCGCGGGTCGAGCGTGCCTTCGGGCAGCGGATAGTTGCGGGTGTCGATGGGCTCGGTGCGCAATCTGCGGGCGTAGTCTTCAACTCCCCAGCCGGCCCATGCGGGCACCGGGCTCTGGGCCTCGATCGCCGCGAGCAGCGCCTCGACGCCAAGCAGGGCATCGGCGGCGATGAACTGGTCGGCGGTCTTGCGGCCGCGGGTCAGGCCAACGGGATTGTCGTCGATCTGGATCACGTCGGCTGCATCGAAAAAGCGCCCCATGTCGCTGGTGTATCCGCGCAGCGACGCGCCCACGGCGATCACCAGGTCGCTTTCCCTGAAGGCTTCTTCGGTGACCGGGTGGCCGAAGCTGCCGGAGGATCCGATATCGCGGGGATGGCCGGCAAACAGCCCGCGCATCGTGAGGGTCGTCGCCAGCGCGCCGTTGGTCAGTTCGGCCAGCCGGACGCAGGCCTCGCGCACCCCGTCAAACCGCGCGCCGCGGCCGGCGAGAACGATGATCTTGCGCGCAGACCTGACCCGCTCGGCGGCGCGCGCCACATAGTCCGGATGCGGCCAGCGCGGCCCGGTATCGGGCAGAAAGCTGCGCGACGGGCGATATTCGGGAAGGTCGGCGACCTTTTCCTTCTGCAGGTCGAAGGGCACGCCAATCACCACGGGTTCGTTGCGGGTGCGGGCATGATGAAAGGCCTCAAGCACGCTCAGATGCAGCCGTTTGAGGCTGTGAACGGCGATATACCTTGCACCGGTTGCGGTAACGATCGGGGCAAGCTCTATCGACTGGTTGTACCAGCCGCCGTGCAGCGGGCTTTCGCCCGCAAACACCACCAGCGGCACGCGCGCCTGCACCGCGGTGGCAAGGGCGGTGGAGATCTGCGTCACCCCCGGCCCGCAGGTGACCGAGGCCACCCCGACCGTGTCGGTAACCCGTGCATAGGCCGAGGCCATTGCAACCGCGCAGTGTTCATGCCGGACATTGATGGTCCTGGTTCCGGGTGCTTCGCTGAAGGCGGCCTCCCAGTACATGTTTCCGTCGCCGGTCAGCACGAAAAGAGTGTCTGCGCCTTCCTTCAAGAAGGCATCGGCCAGAACGCGGTAGCAAGGTACGCCCACTGCATGTCTCCTGTAGATTGACCCATCTATTGGAAGCAAACAGTGCGATGCGCCCCAAGTTTGCCATGGCTTTCCCTATCATGTGAGAAAAATCTTGACAAGCAGCTTGCTTGGCCATTTCTGTTCGGGCATCAGAGTTCGCTTTCGGCCCCTTTGTCTTGCTGCATCGGGCCGAATTCCGGAAAGGGGGCTGTCCTGCAACGGTATTCGGCATTTCCGGTCTGTCTGCACCACGCAGCGCAGATTCGGGCTGCATGGCGCCAATGACGGTCGCCGCTGCAGCCGACAGCGGCCGGATCGGGCGGCGCAACCTCGGCGCGGTGCCGCGCCGCTTTCGCTCGATCCTGTCACTGGCCGATTTCGAATCCGCGGCGCGGCGCCGGTTGCCCAGGCCGCTGTTCGGCTATGTCGTCGGCGGTGTGGAGGAGGAACGGTCGCTGGGTGGTGCCGCTGCAGCCTATGACGACTATGTCTTTCTGCCGCGCTATTTTGCCGGCGTTGCCGGCGTTACCTCCGAAACGGAACTGCTGGGCACCCGCTGGCAAGCGCCCTTTGCAATCGCCCCGATGGGGCTTTGCGCCATGAACGGCTATCGTGCCGATCTGGCCCTGGCCAGCGCCGCGCGCCGCAACGCGATCCCGATGGTCATTTCCGGTTCATCGCTGATCCCGCTGGAAGAGATCATGCAGGCCTATCCGCTGGCGTGGTTCCAGGCCTATCTGCCACCAACACCGGACCGGTTGCGCGCATTGCTTGACCGGGCCCGCGCCGCCGGTGTCGAAACCCTCGTCGTGACGGTCGATTCGCCTGTCGGCTCGAATCGCGAAAACAATCTGCGTTCGGGCTTCTCTTCGCCCCTGCGCCCGAGCCTGCGACTGGCATGGGACGGGATCGTTCGTCCGCGCTGGCTGTTCGGCACCTTCCTGCGGACGGTGCTCAGGCATGGTATCCCGCATTTCGAGAATCTGTATGCCGAACGCAGCGTTCCGATCATTTCGCGCAGTGTGCAGCGCGAATTCGGCGGGCGCGCGCATTTCGCATGGGAACACTTCGCGGAAATCCGGCGTCAGTGGCGGGGCAGGCTGGTGGTCAAGGGTATCCTGCACCCGGATGATGCAGCCCGTGCCGCTGCTGCCGGTGCCGATGCCCTTGTGGTATCCAATCACGGCGGCAGGCAGCTGGACAGCGTCGTGGCACCGCTTCATGTCCTGCCGAGGGTGCGCGAGGCCGTGCCCGACCTCCCGCTGCTGCTGGACGGCGGCATCCGTCGCGGAACCCAGGCGGTGAAGGCGCTGGCACTGGGTGCCGATTTCGTGCTGGTCGGGCGGCCTTTCAACTATGCCGCGGCCATCGGCGGCGAAGAAGGCGCGGATTACGCGATTTCGATCCTGAAGGGCGAGATCGTGCGTACCCTGGCGCAAGTCGGCGTGCGCCGGGTCTCGGAGCTGGAACCGGGCAGGGTCTTGCTGCGCGGGCCGGTACCGCCTGACGCCATTGCAAGGGAGACGAGAGATGAACATCCAGTCCAGCCGGACGGTCAGTGACATCATCGCAGCCGAGGTGGCGGCCATTGCCGCCGGAGGGCCGGGCGATGCCTCTGACCATGCCTTTGCGCGCGCCTGCATCGACTATGTCACCTGCGCGCTGATCGGCGCCCGGCTGCCGGTGACCGAGGCAACGCTTCGGCATTTCGCGTCTACCGACGGCGGGCGGCATTCGGCCCTCATCGGCCGGGCCGAACGGCTGTCGCCCGCCTCTGCGGCCTTCGTCAACGCCACCTCGGCGCATGGGCTGGATTTCGACGACGGGCATACTCAGGCCGGCGGACATCCCGGTGCGGCGGTGTTTCCGGCCACATTCGCCATGGCCGAGCACCTGGGGTCATCCCCGGACGAGGTGATCCGTGCCGTTGTCGCCGGTTATCAGGTGATGGTGCGGGTGGCGCGGATGATGCACCCGCGTTCGGCCCGCACCGGCTGGCACAACACCGCCGTGGCCGGCACCTTCGGGGCCACCGCTGCGGTGGCGGTGTTGCAACGGCTCGATGCGACGCGCATTGCCCATGCCTTCGGGCTGGCCGGCAGCTTTGCCGGGGGGCTGCTGGAATTCCTTGCCGAGGGGCCGGACAGCAAGCGCATCCATCCCGGCATGGCCGCGCGCGACGGCATCACCTGCGCCGGCCTTGCTGCCGAGGGGTTGACCGGCCCGTCGCGGGTGTTCGAGGGCCGCCACGGTGTCTTCAACGCCTTCATCGCCGGCGAGGGCGACACCAGCACGCTGGAAACGCCCGGCATGGCGATCGAAAGCGCGTATTACAAGCTTTACCCATGCTGTCGCCACTACCATGCCGCCATCGACGGGCTGCTGGACCTGCGTGCGGAAATCCCCGATCCGCTTGCAGATATCCGCAAGATCAGGCTGGGCCTTTACGGCGTTGCGGTGCGCGGGCATGACCACAAACAGGCAGACACCCTGCTTTCGGCGCAGATGAGCGCTCCGATCGCTGCCGGACTGGCGCTTGTGGACGGCGAGGTTACCGTCGGAGGCTTCCAGCCCGACAGCCTTGCGAGACGGCCGCTCGATGCCATGATCGACCGCGTGGACATGGCCGTGGATGAAACCTGCGAAGCAGAATACCCCGGGTGCCGTTCCGCGAATGTCGAGATCGACCTTGTGGACGGGCGCACCCTGCGGCAGCGGGTCCGCGACCCGAAGGGAGAAGGCAGCAAGCCCCTGCCCGACGCCGATCTGGAAGCCAAGTTCCGCGCCAATTGCATCCCTGCAATCGGCGAAAAGCCCGCGGAAGAGGCGCTGAGGCTGATCTGGAACTTCCGCAGCACGCCGGCGGCGCTCGACCGGCTGCTGCGGCTTGTCGTCCCCGCGGCCTGATCGGTCGCGAAATTCTGGAAAGGGAAGCGATGGCACTGAAGATCGCAATCATCGGCTATGGAGAGGTCGGACAGATCTTTGCGGCCGGTTTCGTGGCTGCCGGCGACACGCAGGTGTCCACCTATGACATCCTGTTCGGCAAGCCTGTGGCCGAGGCACGTATCGCCCGTGCCGGCGAAATCGGCGTGCGTATCGCCCGTGACCATGCCGACGCTGCCGAAGGGGCGGACATCGTGATTTCAGCCGTTACCGCCGATCAGGCCAGACATGTCGCACGGGGTGCTGCCGAATACCTCAAGCCGGGTCAGGTGTTCTTCGACATCAATTCGGCCTCGCCCAACACCAAGATCGAATCTGCCGCAATGGTGGAAGCCAGCGGCGCCGATTTCGTCGAGGGTGCGGTGATGGCAACGGTGCCGGGGCGCGACCTGAAGGTGCCGATCCTGGGCGGCGGTGCCAGGGCCGCGCGGGTCGCCGAAATGCTCAACCCGCTGGGCATGAACATCAAGCCCGTTTCCGAACAGACCGGGCGCGCCTCGGCGATGAAGCTGTGCCGCAGCATCATCATCAAGGGGCTGGAGGCGATGCTGATCCAGTGCCGGGAATCCGCCGTTCACTGGGATGTGGAGGAAGAGGTCTTTGCCAGCCTGTCCAACAGCTATCCGGGCATGGACTGGAAGAAGCTGGCCGAACGCATGCGCGGCCGCGTCAGCTTGCATGGCGTGCGCCGCAGCGCCGAGATGCGCGAGGCTGCCGAAATGACCGGCGCCCTGGGTCTCGGGGATTCCCTTTGCCACGGCATTGCCGACGTGCAGGCCGCTTTCGCCGGGAAATAGGCCCGCGGGATGCCGCCCCGATTACTGCCGCTGGCCGAAGCAGAGGTGCCGGAAGGTGGCACTGAGCAACCCGCCGCATGGCCGGTCGTTGGTCAGCCCCGCCCGGTGCCCACGTTCTCGGAAAACGCCTTGTCGAAGCTCTTCTGCTGTTCGGGGCTTGCTTCCTGCTGGTGGCGTGCCTTCCAGTCCCGATAGGGCATGCCATAGACGATTTCCCGCGCGGCTTCCTTGTCCATTTCGATGCCGCGTTCTGCTGCGGCTTCGGCGTACCAGCGGCTCAGGCAGTTGCGGCAGAAGCCGGCCAGGTTCATCATGTCGATGTTCT
>SKWP01000380.1 GCA_007128865.1 Paracoccaceae bacterium | reverse complement strand
CATCCTGATTCCCGTGTCGCTGTTTCTGGGCGGCGTCGGGCTTGTCGCCTTCTTCTGGACACTGAAGAAGGGGCAGTACGACGACCCGGAAGGCGACAGCCGCCGCATCCTGGATCCGACCTGGGATGACCGCCCCAAGCCGGCTCAGCGCGACACGGGGCACAGCAAGGACTGAGGCACGCTCTTCAGGCCGGGCAAGGGTTGTGCGGCCGCTTTTGGTACTGCCGGAATGGCCGGCTGCGCGACGCCTTGACCGGCAGGCAAACCGGTATTTCAGCAGGGATTGACGCAGCGGTACACTGCGTGATCACTCTGGCACCATGAACAGCACATCTCGCAACAGCGATACCAGAAGCGCCGCCCATGACAGGGTGTACCGCAGCCTGCGGGCGCAGGTCATGCATGGCGAGCTGCCACCGGGCCACGCCATGACTCTGCGGGGCATCGGGGCCATTCATGGTGTCAGCATGACCCCGGCGCGCGAGGCCCTGCGCCGCCTGGTTGCCGAGGGTGCGCTGACCCTTTCCGGATCGGGCCGGGTTTCGACCCCGGTGCTGAGCAACGAACGGATCGAGGAACTGGCCGCCCTGCGTGCCCTGCTCGAACCCGAGCTGGCCAGCCGGGCGCTGCCGCGTGCCCATCTGGCCCTTATCGAACGGCT
Organism: Paracoccaceae bacterium; assembly: GCA_007128865.1. Lineage (GTDB taxonomy): Bacteria > Pseudomonadota > Alphaproteobacteria > Rhodobacterales > Rhodobacteraceae > Rhodobaculum. The sequence continues at coordinate 2,261 of SKWP01000380.1, read as the reverse complement.
GCAGGCGATAAACGGGCTGAATTCCGACGCCGTCACCCGCCACGATGTGGTGGCTTATATCCGCACCAATCTTGAATTCCACCGCACGCTCTACCTGCGCGCCCAGGCGCCGGCGATGCTGGCCATGGTCGAGACCGTCTGGCTGCAGCTCGGCCCGACGATGCGGGCGCTTTACGGGCGTCTGCGCCGGTCGTCGGCACCCCCACACCACCGCATGATCATTTCTGCACTTCGCGCCGGCGACGAGCCGGCGCTGCGTCTGGCTTTGCGGACCGACGTGACCCAGGGCCTGCGTCACCTGCTGGGTTAGTGTTGGCCGCCGGACAGAAGTTTCTCGATGACTGCCCGGTGCCAGGAACGGGCGGTCGGATGCCTGCCGTCCCGCCCCCCGATCGCGGCACGCTGCGCCGCCTGGCAGCACCACCGGGCGTTTCCTGTCGGCTGTTGAACACCGGGGCGGGATGCCGGCAGGCAGCGGGCCGGTGCACCGAACGCCTTTGCCGGGAAGGATTTCATACCGGAGCCGTTTGATCAGTTCGGCCCGCCAGCGGCCCTATACCGGCCGTGCTTCCCGAACGGATCAAGCGGATCTGGTATCAGTCCTTCGCTGCCGCGATGCCGTTCTCATCCGGCGTTTCGGCGTTGTTTCGCGCCGGGGCGTCGCGGTCTTTTGCCGCATTCAGCAATGCGCCCAGCAGTACGGAATAGGCCCCGATATAAAACCACATCAGCAGTGCAACGACCGCACCGAGGGAGCCGTAGATTTCGTTGTAGCTTCCGAAATTCGAAAGGTACCACGAAAACGCCATTGACGCCGGCACCCAAAGGCCGACTGCCAGAGCCAGGCCGGGGCTGAACCATGGCTGTCGCGGGTGGCGATTGGGGCCGTAGCGGTAAACGATGGCAAGGCCGACTACCAGAACCGAGATTGCTGCAATCCAGGTTCCGGCGGAAAGTGCCATAGCCGTGAATCGCCCCAATGGCAGCAAGGCCAGCACCAGCGGCAGGACAACGATGGCCGCAATCGCCGCCAACGCCACGGCGATGAGTGTTCCGGTCAGAACGACGGCGACAAGTATGTGGCGCAGCCCGCTGCGGTTGGGCACGTCATGGGCGGCATTGAGCCCGGTCATCAGTGCGCCGACACCCAGCCGGGCGGACCACAATGCCAGGACAAGCGGCAGCAATGTGGCAATTCCGATGCCGCCGACATTGGCTGCGATCAGGGAATCGAGCTGACGTGCTATAAGGTCGAAGGCGTCTTCCGGCAGGAACTCCGACAGCAATGCCAGTTGCGCCTCGACAACCGCCGGATCGAACAGGAAACCGACAACCGAAACCAGCGCGGTCAAGGCCGGAAAAAGCGAAAGCAGAGCGAAAAAGGCCACCCCGGCCGAAATCAGGCCGATGTTTCGCGTGCCAAGTGAATCCCAGACAATAGCGGCTGTGCGGGTCGTGCCGCTGCCCCAAAGGGTGCGCAACGCTTCAAGTCCGCGCCGCCCTCGCATCCGGAAAGCCCCCACAGGGGAAAAGGGCAGGCTCAGGCGGCCCGCCCTTTCCGGTTTCAGATCTTCAGATCGTCAAGGCTCTTTCCGGCTTCCAGTGCCTCGGCCAGCCAGCGCGGGCGCCTGCCAAAGCCCGACCATGTGAGCTTCGGGTTTTCCGGGTGGCGGTATTTTGCGGCCGAGCCGATCTTGCGCAGCTTGCGCCCGGGCGCCGATACCACTTCGGTCAAGGTAAAGCCCTTTTCCCGCGCCAGTGCTTCGAGTTCCTCACGCGCCGCCTGGATCTGCCGATCCCTGAAGGTGGAAATCGCCTTTTCCACATCCTTCCGGAGTTTCCTAAGGTCTTCCAGGTCAAGCGTGCTGAGATCGATTTCCTGCATATCCTGCATTCCCATGGTTATTGGTAATGCCGGCTTATGCAAAATGCCGGGGCAAACAACAAGGGGGTCGGAAAGGAAATTATATCGGGTGGGTCATCGGGGCCAAAAGCCCGGCCCAACGCATGCGCGAACCGCAGATACCCGGATATATCCTGGATTGACCGGATACCGTCATGCGTAACGAACGGCTCCAGCGGGCAGCGCTATGTCAGCGGCGTCACGCAATCGCAGATGCGCAGTCGTACCCGGCTGCCTACGGCTATCTGCGCGCCGGGGCCCGAAATGACCAGCATGCAGCGTTCGCCTTCCTGCACCCAGTAAAGCTGATCATGGCCGCGGTATTCGCGCCCGACCACCGAGGCGTTGCCCTGCGGGT
>SKWP01000434.1 GCA_007128865.1 Paracoccaceae bacterium | reverse complement strand
GGCGGCAGACGACAACGAGGCAGACACCGGGGCTGACCGGTCAGAGCAGGGCTGAGGCAAATGGATTCCATCAAGGTGCGCGGCGGCACCGAACTCGACGGACGCATCGCCATCGCCGGCGCAAAGAACGCCTGTCTTGCGCTGATGCCGGCCACGCTGCTTTCGGATGCGCCCCTGACGCTGACCAATGCGCCGCGTTTGTCGGACATCCGCACCATGACCACGCTGTTGCAGTCGCTGGGTGCCGAGGTCACGCAATTGCAGGGCGGCCGGGTTCTGGCGCTTTCTTCCCACGATATCGCCAGCCAGCGCGCCGATTATGACATCGTGCGCAAGATGCGCGCGTCGATCCTGGTTCTGGGGCCGTTGCTGGCGCGCTGGGGCCGGGCCGAGGTCAGCCTGCCCGGCGGCTGCGCCATCGGTGCGCGGCCGGTTGACCTGCACCAGCATGCGATGGAATGCCTTGGTGCGGAACTGGAGTTGCGCGACGGCTACCTGCACGCCCGCGCGCCGTCCGGGCTGCGCGGCGCGGTGATCGAATTTCCGTTGGTCAGTGTCGGTGCCACCGAAAACGCGCTGATGGCCGCGGTTCTGGCGCGCGGCGAAACCGAAATCCGAAACGCCGCCCGCGAACCCGAGATCGTGGACCTTGCCCATTGCCTGCGCGCCATGGGGGCGCAGATCGAGGGCGAGGGCACCGCCACCATTCGTGTGCAGGGGGTCAGCACGCTGCACGGCACCACCCACAGCGTGGTTCCCGACCGGATCGAACTGGGCACCTACATGCTGGCGCCGGCCATCGCGGGCGGGACGGTGGAATGCGTCGGGGGCCGGCTGGATCTGGTGACCCGTTTCGCCGAAAAGCTCTCGGAAACCGGCATTTCGGTCGAAGAGACTGCCGATGGCGTGCGCGTCAGCCGCAGCAACGGGCGTGTGCGCGCCGTCGATGTGGTTACCGCACCCTATCCCGGCTTCCCGACCGATCTGCAGGCGCAGATGATGGCGCTGATGTGCACGGCCGAGGGGGTGAGCGTGCTGGAAGAGCGGATCTTCGAGAACCGTTTCATGCATGCGCCGGAACTGATGCGCATGGGCGCCCGGATCGAGGTGCATGGCGGCACGGCCCGGGTGACCGGGGTGGAGCGGCTTCGCGGTGCGCCGGTGATGGCCACCGACCTGCGCGCCAGCGTGTCGCTGGTGCTGGCCGGGCTTGCCGCCGAGGGCGAGACGATGGTCAGCCGGGTCTATCATCTGGACCGCGGTTACGAACGGATCGAGGAAAAGCTGCGCGCCTGTGGCGCCGACATCGAACGGGTGCGATCGGAATGACGGAAGATGCGCGGTTCGACGACGGGCGTCAGAGCGCCCTTCGCCTGCGGGCACTGGACGCGGATGACCTGCAGGTCATCTCGGCGCTGGTGCAGGATGCGGTGTTTCCGATCACCGAAATGTCGTGGAAACGCCGCCACCGCCGCTTTGCCATACTGCTCAACCGCTTCCGCTGGGAGGATGCCCCGGCTGCCGAACGCCACAAGCGCAGCTTCGAACGCGCGCAGGCGGTGCTGACGATCGAGGATGTGCAGCGGGTGGCCACACAGGGGCTTGACCTTTCGGACCGCGATGCGGTGCTTTCGATCCTGTCCATCGGCTTCGAGCCAGGCGAGGACGGGACAGGCCGGCTGGTGCTGACCCTTGCCGGTGACGGCGCGGTGGCCATCGATGTCGAATGCCTCGAGGTTACCCTGCGCGACGTGACCCGCCCCTATGTGGCCCCGTCCGGGCGGGCGCCCAGCCATCCGGGGGCAGGGGGCTGATGCCCGCGTTCCTGTCCAGTGCCGAGGCCGGTTTCGAGGCGGCTTTCCGGGCGTTGCTGTCGGCCAAGCGCGAGGAAGCCGCCGATGTGGACGCCGATGTTGCAGCGATCATTGCCGATGTCCGCAACCGCGGCGACGCCGCGCTGATCGAACTGACCGCCCGTTTCGACCGGCTGCAACTGACACCGGCAACGCTGGCCTTCAGCGCCGATGAGATCGACGCCGAATGCGCCCGCGTCGGCGCGGATGATCGTGCGGCGCTGGAACTGGCGGCCGGGCGCATTCGCGCCTATCACACCCGGCAGGTGCCGCAGGACACCCGCTGGACCGACGACGCCGGGGCCGAGCTTGGCTGGCGCTGGTCGCCGGTTGCCGCGGCGGGGCTGTATGTGCCGGGGGGGCTTGCCTCTTATCCGTCGTCGGTGCTGATGAATGCAATTCCGGCACAGGTGGCCGGGGTCGAACGGCTGGCAATCTGCGTGCCCACACCCGGCGGGCAGGTCAACCCGCTGGTGCTGATGGCTGCACGGCTGGCCGGGGTGCACACCATCTACCGCATCGGCGGCGCCCAGGCCATTGCGGCGCTGGCATGGGGCACCGAAACCGTCGCGCCGGTGGACAAGATCACCGGGCCGGGCAACGCCTGGGTTGCGGCAGCCAAGCGGCAGGTATTCGGCAAGGTCGGCATCGACATGATCGCCGGTCCATCCGAGATCGTCGTCATCGCCGATGCCGACAACGATCCCGACTGGATCGCGCTTGATCTGATGGCGCAGGCCGAACACGACGAAAGCGCCCAGTCGATCCTGATCACGCCGGATGCCGCCTTTGGCCGGGCGGTTGCCGCTGCGGTCGAACGCCGGCTGCAGACGCTGGACCGTCGCGCCATTGCCGCGGCAAGCTGGCGTGACAACGGTGCGGTGATCGTGGTGCGCGATCTGGACGAGGCCGCGGCACTGTCCGACCGGCTGGCGCCGGAGCATCTCGAATTGTGCGTGGCCGACCCCGAGGCGCTGCTCGCGCGTATCCGCCACGCCGGCGCGGTATTCCTGGGCCGCTGGACGCCCGAGGCGGTGGGCGACTACATCGGCGGGCCGAACCATGTGCTGC
>SKWP01000029.1 GCA_007128865.1 Paracoccaceae bacterium | reverse complement strand
TCGCGCGGCGAGCCGAACAGGCCCGAAGAGACGCGCCATGAGCTATTCGGCGGGCGAAATCTGGCTGATCATCGCGCTGACCGCAGCGGGCACCTTTGCGATCCGGATATCCTTTCTGGGGGTGCTGGCGCGGCGGGTGATGCGCGGCTGGGTACTGCGCCACCTGCGCTACACGCCGGTCGCGGTGCTGCCGGGGCTGGCCGCGCCGCTGGTCGTCTGGCCGGACGCCACCGGGGGCGAGGCCGATCTTGCCCGCCTTGCGGCGGCGGCGGTCACCATCGGTGTCGGCATCCTGACCCGCAGGTTCCTGCACGCGCTGGCATGGGGCGCGGGGGTGCTGCTGCTGCTGAGCTGGCTTGGCGGCTGAACCGGGCGCTGCGCCGGACGGTTGACATTGCCCGGCCACGCGATGCTTTATCCGCGCAACATCCAACCGACGGAGGACCGATGTGCGTCTGAACGATGAAGAAAGCGCCATGCTGGCCGGCGAGATGGGCGAGCCGAAGCGCTGGGCGATGGAACACATGCTGCGGGTCGGGCGGTTCTTTGACGCCGAGGATCTCGTGTCGGTCGCCCAGGCCCACATGATGGGCGACCCCGAATCCTTCGGCGAGGCGGGCGCTGCCTTTGTCGAGGGGCTGGCAGCCCATCCGGAGGCCGAACGGCGCGTCGCGATCCCGATGATCACCGATCCGCGCGGCGTCGACCTGCAGCGCTATCGCCCGCTCGGCCAGACCGAGGACATGGCAAATCTGGAGCGTCGCTTCATCGCCGCCTGTCAGGCGCTGGGCATCATGATGACCGACACCTGCATCAACTATCAGACCTTCATGCCGCCGATGCGGGGCGAACATGTCGCCTATGGCGACACCGGTGTGGTGATCTATTGCAACAGCGCGCTGGGGGCACGGTCGAATTTCGAGGGCGGGCCTTCGGCGCTGGCCGCGGGGCTGACCGGGCGCACGCCGCGCTATGGCTATCACCTCGATTCCTTCCGGCGGGCGACCCGCCGTTATGTGGTGCGCAGCCAGCCCCGCGGGTTGACCGACTGGGGCGTGCTGGGCGCGGTGATCGGGCGCAAGGCGGGCTCGTACTGGGAGGTTCCCGCCATCGAGGGGCTGGAACGCGTACCGACCTCGGACGAGATGAAGCACCTTGGCGCCGCGATGGCCAGCTGGGGCTCCACCGCGCTGTTCCATCTGGTCGGGATCACCCCCGAGGCCCCGACCCTGGGCGATGTCGAAGCCGGGTCGCTGGCCGCCGAGGCGATCACCGAGGATGATCTTGCCGCCCTGCGCGGCCGTTTCGGGGCCGATGGCGAAAAGGTCGATGTGGTGGTCTTTGCCGCCCCGCAGCTTTCGCTGGTCGAAATGCGCGACGTGGCGGCACTGTGTGCCGGGCGCAAGATCCACAGCGAAACCGCGCTGATCGTCTGCACCCCGGCCGCGGTCTATGCCGATGCCGAACGCATGGGTTTCGTTGGACAGATCGAGGATGCCGGCGGCATGGTGCTGCAGGGCACCTGTTTCTACCAGCAGTATGCCCGCGAGATCGGCGAGGCCAACGGCTGGAAGCGGCTGCTTTCGAATTCGGCCAAGATCGTCAACATTCTCGGCGGCTACGGCTATGAACCGGCGCTGGCGTCGATGGAGGATTGCGTGGCCTCGGCCATCGCGGGAAAGGTGGTGCGGGCATGATCCGGCTGAAATGTCACATCGGGATGGGGGCGCCGGTGCAGGGCATCGCGCTGGTGGCCGAGGATGATTTTTCGGCGCGTTATGATCTGGACCGCAAGCGCGGGGTGTTTTCGCGCCCGACCCATGCTCTGGCCGGCCAGTCCTATCGCGACCGGATTCTGGTGTTCAACACCGCCAAGGGCGGGGTCGCCTCGGCCTGGATGCTGCACGAGATGAAGGCCAGCGGCATCTTTCCGCTGGCGATCCTGTTCAACCGGGCCAACACCATCCTTGCCCAGGGCGGCGCCTTTGCCGACATGGCGATGTGCGACCGCTTCGAGGATGGCGACGTGACCCGGCTGATCCGCACCGGCGACGAGGTGCTGGTGGAACCGGAACAGGGGCTTGTCACCATCCTCAACCGCTGAGCCGCGGCGGACAGGCGCAGCCATGCCGCCGCCGCGGGCCCGTGCCGGGGCGCCCTGCCCCGGCCGCAACACCGGATCAACCTACCCGCCGCGGCCGGGCGCCGCCGGGCCGATAATGGAAGGACCACGATGACCGATTCCGACAACCGCGCAGAACCGCTGGGTGGCGGTGCCGAGAACTCCAGCGGCGTCATCCGCCAGCCGATCGCACCGCATATGCTGGGGTCGGCGACCGTCACCCCCGACGGCGATGTGGAGGCCGGTAGCTGGCAGTCCTTTACCGTGGTCTACACGGCCGGGGCCTACGGCATCGACGACAGCGGCGGCCTGCGGGTGTGCTTTCGCTTCGCATCCGACCAGTCCGCACCCCAGTTCGACAACCCCAAGGGCGCCAATTATACCACCGTCGAGGCATCCAACGGCGCTGTCCTGCAATGCCGTTTCGACCCCAAGGGCAATGTCCGGCCCTGGGACAAGACGCTGAGCGTCAAGGTCGTCAACGGATATCTGCTGCCCGGCGATACCATCACCGTGCGTTTCGGTATCACCGAACACGGTGGCCCCGGCATGCGGATGCAGACCTTCTGCGAGGACAGCTATGAATTCCGCGTGCTGGTGGACCCGGTCGCAACCTACAACTTCCAGCCGGTGCCGGTGCAGCCGATGGTGCGCATCGTTCCCGGCGCCCCGGTGCGGCATGTGGCGACCCTGCCCAGCCAGCGCCCCGCCGGCACCCCCTTTGCGCTGCACATCAAGGGCGAAGACCGCTGGGGCAACCCATCAGACCGCTGCGATGCGGCGCTGACGCTGCGCCCGTCGATCCCCGTCGAGGGGCTGCCCGAAACCCTGCAGCTTGCGCCGGGGCCGCGGTTCGTGCGGCTGGAGGGGCTGAAGGCCGCGCAGAGCGGGGTGCTGGAGATCGACTTTCTCGACGCCTCCGGCGCGCTGCAGTTCCGATCCAACCCGATGGAGGTGACCGGCCCGGCCGAATTCCTGCCGTTCTGGGCCGATCTGCATGGCCAGTCCGAGGAAACCATCGGCACCGGCAGCGCGCGGCAGTATTTCGCCTTTGCACGCGATCTGGCGCCGGTCGACGCAACCTCGCACCAGGGTAATGATTTCCAGATCACCAACGAATTCTTCGCGCATCTGGACAGGCTGACCGCCGAGTTCGACGAACCCGGCCGCTTTGTGGCGCTGCCGGGCTATGAATGGTCGGGCAACACCGGCCTGGGCGGGGACCGCAACGTTTTCTTCCCCGAGGAAGGGCGGCAGATCCGCCGCTCGTCGCACGCGCTGATCGAGGATCAGTCCGACCTGCACACCGATGCCCACACCGCCGCCGAGCTGTTCGAGGCCTTCGCCCGCGAAGGCGAATGGGATGTGGTCTGCTATGCCCATTGCGGCGGCCGCTATGCCGATATCCGCGCCGCCCATGACGGCCGGTTCGAGAAATCGGTCGAGGTGCATTCGGCCTGGGGCACCTTCGAATGGCTGCTGCATGACGCCTTCGACCTGGGCTACCGGGTCGGGGTGGTGGCCAATTCGGACGGCCACAAGGGCCGGCCGGGGGCCAGCTATCCGGGGGCATCGATGTTCGGGGCGATCGGCGGTCTGACCTGCCTGCTGCTGCCCGAACTCAGCCGCCCGGCGCTGCTGGACTGCCTGCGCAGCCGCCGCCACTATGGCAGCACCGGCGGCCCGACCGGACGGCCGATCATCGAGTTCGGCGCCGGGTTCTCGGCCGATGGCGCGATCTTCCGCGACGATCCGGCGCTTGGCCCGGCCGAATCCCGGCCCGGCCGCAGCGCGCTGATGGGCGATATCGTGCACCTGCCCGAAGGCGATTGCAGCCTGAACTTCCGTGTCCTTGCCGGCAGCCCGGTCGAGACGGTGGATATCTTCAACGGCCGCGATCTGGTCGAAACCTTCCGTCCGCATGCTGCCGACCCGGCCTCGCGCCGCATCCGCATCCTGTGGGAGGGCGCGCTGTATCGTGGCCGCTTCCGGCAGGTGATCTGGGACGGCGGCGCCACGCTTTCGGGCAACGGCATCACCCGCGCGCAGGCGATCAACTTCCTCAATCCCGACAATCCGCTGCGGACTGACGGCGAGGCGGGCGTATCCTGGACGGCGCTGACCACCGGCAACTTCGGCGGGGTGGACCTGTGGCTGGCCGATGCCGCTGCCGGGACGCTTTCGATCCGCACGCCGCTGGTGGAGGCCGATCTGAACGTGGCCGACATCGGGACCGAGGAAACCGTCTTTGACCGTTCGGCCGCCCTGCCCCGGCTGCTGCGCGTGCAGCGTCTGCCCGAAACCATGGACCAGACCGCGTTTTCGGGGTCGCTGCCTGTCGACCTGCGCGACAGCGGCGACAACCCGTTCTACCTGCGGCTGACGCTGGAGGATGGCACCCGCGCCTGGACCAGCCCGATCTATGTGTATCGGTAGTATCGGAAGCCTGACAGGCGATACCCGATGACGGCGCCGAGCCCATTGCAGTCGGTTGGCCCCCTGCCTTCCTGCCCGGAATCAAGGCGCGCAGCGCCGCCGGGCGGCGCCCGACCGCCCCCTCGGGCGGGCGCCCCTGCAACGGTGCAATCCGTGGCGCCGTCGGATGTACTTGCCCGATAAAGCGCCAGGACATCCACCGCGCAGCGCCCACCCGGCGGTCTGGCGCAGCCCTGTGTTGCGCATCTTCGGTCAAGGCCCGCTGTCGAACCCCGGACAGCCGAAAGCGGGGCGGGCTGTCGTCCGTCCCGCCTGCCGTCCGGGACGCGCCGGCATTCGACAAGCCGCTTGCAGCCGCCGCCGATTCCGGTATTTTCCGCACTTCGCCCGAGTTGGGGGTTGGCCAGCAGCGCCGGTAGGTGTATGGCGCAAGGCAACCCGACGATTCAGCCATGCCGCCTTCCGGCCCCGGAAGCCGGCATGACTTACAGACAGAACCGAAAACCGAGGTTTCGCAGATGGCCGTTCAACAGAACAAGGTAACCCGCTCGCGCCGTAACATGCGCCGTTCGCACGATGCGCTGGTTGCCGCCAACCCCAATGAATGCCCGAACTGCGGCGAGCTCAAGCGCCCGCATCATGTCTGCCCGTCCTGCGGGTGGTATGCGGGCCGCGAGGTCGTTGCGCAGGGCGACGAGGTCGATCTGGAAGACGACGCAGCCTGAGCGTCCGCGCGGGGCCCCGGCACAGGATGGCTTTGCTTACAGATAAGCCGGACGGAACGGGGCGCATCACCATTTCGGTCGATGCCATGGGTGGAGACAAGGGCCCGGAGGCGGTGGTCGCCGGGCTCGTTCTGTCTGCGCACAAGAACCCCGACATCGAATTCATCCTGCATGGCGACCAGACCGTGCTGGGCCCCTTGGTCGCGCGTGCGGGGCCGGCGCTTGCCGGCCGCTGCGTGGTGCGTCACGCCGAACGCAGCGTGACCATGGACGAAAAGCCGAGCCAGGTGGTGCGCAACGGCCAGGACAGCTCCATGTGGTCGGCCATCGATTGCGTCCGCGACGGCGAGGCAGAGGTTGCGGTGTCCTGCGGCAACACCGGCGCGCTCATGGCGCTTTCGATGATCCGGTTGCGCAAGCTTCCCGGCATCAACCGGCCCGCCATCGCCTGCCTGTGGCCATCGCGCAACCCCCAGGGCTTCAACGTGATGCTCGACGTCGGCGCCGATATCCGCGCCGATGCCGAGGATCTGCTGCAATACGCCTTCATGGGCGCATCCTATGCCCGCAACGGGCTGGGTCTGGCGCGGCCGCGGGTCGGGCTTCTGAATGTCGGCACCGAGGAACACAAGGGCCGGCCGGAACTGCGCGCGGCACAGGAGCTGCTGGCCGACGCCCAGGAGCGCGGGAATTATGCCTTCGTCGGCTTTGTCGAGGGCGGTGACATTCCCGGCGACCGGGTCGATGTGATCGTGACCGACGGGTTCACGGGCAATGTGGCGCTGAAGACCGGCGAAGGCACCGCACGGCTGATCCGGGATTTCCTGCGCGATGCCTTCAACAAGACGCCGCTTTCGCGTGTGGCGGCGCTGCTGGCGCTTACGTCGCTCAAGCGGCTGCAGAAGCGTATCGATCCGCGGCAGGTCAATGGCGGCGTGTTTCTCGGGCTGAACGGTACGGTGATCAAGTCCCACGGCGCGGCCGATGCGGTGGGCGTTTCGGCCGCGGTCAAGCTGGCGTTCCAGCTTGCCCGCTCGGGTTTCCGGGACCGGCTGGCAGCGCGCATCGCCGCCGGCAATGCCCCGGCCACCGACACGGCGGCCGCCCACCCCGCCGGAGAGGAAGCCGGATGACGACACGAAGCCGCATTGTCGGGACCGGGCATTACCTGCCCGCCCGCGTGGTGCCGAACAGCGAATTCGAAGCCCGGCTCGACACTTCGGACGAATGGATCCGGTCGCGTTCGGGCATCGAGCGCCGTCATTTCGCCGCCGAGGGCGAGAATACATCCGACCTGGCCCTTGCCGCGGCGCGTGCGGCACTCGACGATGCGGGGCTGGCCGCCGATGACCTCGACGCCGTGGTGGTTGCCACCTCGACACCCGACCTGACCTTTCCGGCGGTGGCGACCATGGTGCAGGCCGGGCTGGGCATGACGCGCGGCTTTGCCTTCGACATTCAGGCTGTCTGTGCCGGTTTCGTCTTTGCACTGGCGAACGCCGATGCGCTGATCCGGTCCGGCGCCGCGCAGCGGGTGATGGTGATCGGTGCCGAAACCTTCAGCCGCATCATGGACTGGGACGACCGTTCGACCTGCGTGCTGTTCGGCGACGGGGCCGGCGCGGTGATTCTGCAAGCCGGCGAGGGTACCGGCAGCGCATCGGACCGGGGCATCCTGGCCGTCGACCTGAATTCGGACGGACGGTTGAAGGATATCCTGCTTGTCGATGGCGGTGTCTCCAGCACCGGGACCGCAGGGCATCTGCGCATGCAGGGGCGCGAGGTGTTTCGCCATGCGGTCGAAAAGCTGACCGCGACGGCCGCAAAGGCCCTCGAAAGGGCCGGTCTGGAAACCGATGCGCTCGACTGGGTGGTGCCGCATCAGGCCAATCTGCGAATCATCCGCGGCACCGCCCAGAAACTCGGCCTGCCCATGGAACGGGTGGTTGTCACGGTTCAGGATCACGGCAATACCTCTGCCGCCTCGATCCCGCTGGCGCTTTCGGTGGCAAAGGCCGAGGGCCGGTTCAGGCCCGGTGACCTGATCCTGACCGAGGCGATCGGCGGCGGCATGGCCTGGGGGGCGGTGATTCTGCGCTGGTAGACGCCGGGCACCGCCGGGGGTGGATCAAGTCTCCTGCCCAAGTTGTTGTTATTGACTCGGAAAACCGTTTCACCCATGCTGCGGCAAATTCAGGGGGGCCAGCATGGCAGAAAAGACCTTGACGCGGATGGACCTGAGCGAAGCCGTTTTCCGCGAAGTGGGCCTGTCGCGCAATGAATCCGCGCAACTGGTCGAGTCGGTTCTGCAGCACATTTCCGACGCGCTGGTTGCCGGCGAGACGGTCAAGATATCGTCCTTCGGCACCTTCAGCGTTCGCGAAAAGGGGCCGCGCATGGGCCGCAACCCCAAGACCGGCGAAGAGGTGCCTATCCACCCGCGCCGGGTGCTGTCCTTCCGCCCCTCGCACATCATGAAGGAACGGGTCGGGCGCGGCAACCGGGGCTGAGCGGCATGTCGAAGGCACCCGACGCGTTCCGCACGATCAGCGAGGTGGCCGAACAGCTTGACACGCCGCCGCATGTGCTGCGGTTCTGGGAAAGCAAGTTTTCACAGGTGCGCCCGGTCAAGCGGGCCGGCGGCCGGCGGTATTACCGGCCCGCCGATGTGGCGCTGCTGGGTGGCATCAAGAAGCTGCTGCACGAGGACGGCCTTACCATCCGCGGCGTCAAGAAGGTGCTGACCGACAAGGGCGTGCGCCATGTGGCGGGGCTTGCGGGCGTCGATTTCGACGATGAGGCCGGCGGGGTCGGCCCGGCCGGTGAACAGGACAGCATGGACCGGCCCCAAGGTCACGAGCCCCTGCCCGGCCCCGCGGCCAGTGCCGAACCGCCCTGCCCGCCTGCCGCCCCGCCTGTCCCGGCCGAAAGCCCGGCGCCGCCGCGCGCGACCCTGCAATCACGCCAGCCGCTGCCCCGCCCGCTTGACCTTTCGGGGCTGGCTGCGCAGTTGCGGCGCATCCCGGCGGGCAGCTTTGCGGCCCAGCGGCCGGCGCTGGAACTGGCCCGGCGCCGCCTGTCCGAGCTCAACACCCGCCGCAGCGAAAGCCCGGACCAGTCATTGCCGCGATGATGCCCGCGGCAGATCAACGTCGGATTATGCCTTGCCCCTGATGCTGAATCGGGTATTGATCGCCCCGTGTCGGGCTGTGGCGCAGTCTGGTTAGCGCGTCCGTCTGGGGGGCGGAAGGTCGTGAGTTCAAATCTCGCCAGCCCGACCATTTTCCGAAGTTCCGTTTCTGCCGGCTTGACCCCCGCCTTGCCCGAAACGGCAGGAGCCGGCAGTCAGGCATGAACACAGCCGCCCCTACCCTGCCCGGCAACGCCGGCGTCCTGCCCGATCATGCGCTGCGCGCCATGGTGGGTCAGGGCATGCTGCGCGCCGAAGGCGGTATTCTGGATGACCAGTTGCAGCCGGCCAGCCTTGACCTGCGGCTCGGCGATGTCGCCTGGCGGGTGCGGGCCTCGTTTCTGGCCGGTTCGGGCGCCAGGGTCAGCGACAGGCTGGCCGAGTTCGAGATGCACCGCATGCCGCTGGCCGGTGGCGCGGTGCTTGAAAAGGGCTGCGTCTATGTGGTGCCGCTGGCCGAGGCGCTGGCCCTGCCCGACGGGCTTTCGGCCGTCGCGAATGCCAAATCCTCCACCGGCCGGCTGGATCTGCTGACCCGCGTGATAACCGACGGCGGCACCGAATTCGACCGGGTGCCGGCTGGCTACACCGGCCCGCTCTACGCCGAAATCTGCCCGCGGTCGTTTTCGGTGCTGGCGCGGCCGGGCATGCGGCTGAACCAGATCCGGTTCCGCAACGGCCAGGCGGTGCTGGATGATGCGGAACTGGCCGCGCTGCATGCCGCCGAAGGGCTGGTTGCGGGCGGCGATGCGCTGATTTCCGGCGGGCTCGGCTTTTCGGTGGACCTGCGCGGACCGCGGGGCGGCGGCGGCCGGGTCGGATGGCGTGCCAAGCCGCATGCGGGGGTGATCGACCTGGACCGCATCGGCCACTACCGCCCCGAGGATTACTGGGAGGAAGTGCGCAGCGACAACGGCCGCATCATCCTCGACCCCGGCGCCTTCTACATTCTCGTCAGCCGCGAGGCCGTGCATATCCCGCCGCTCCATGCCGCCGAAATGGCGCCGTATCTGGCCATGGTGGGCGAATTCCGCGTGCATTACGCGGGTTTCTTCGACCCCGGCTTCGGCCATGCCGCGGCCGGCGGGTCGGGCGCCCGCGGGGTGCTGGAGGTTCGCTGCCACGAGGCGCCCTTCGTGCTGGAACACGGGCAGGTGGTGGGCCGGCTGGTTTACGAACGCATGGCCGCAGCGCCCGACCGGCTTTACGGCGCCGGCCTCGCGTCAAGCTATCAGGGCCAGGGGCTCAAGCTTTCCAAGCATTTCCGCCCGCCGGAGAACTGAGCACACCGGGCCACTGGCCAAACCGCTGCCACTGTCCTATGTGCCTGCGGGAACTGCGAAACATCAGGATCGGAAGGACAGCATGGCAAAGATCACCTATGTCGAATGGGGCGGCCGCGAACATGTGGTGGATGTGCCCGTCGGACTGACGGTCATGGAAGGCGCCCGCGACAACGCAATTCCGGGAATCGAGGCCGATTGCGGCGGTGCCTGCGCCTGTTCGACCTGCCATGTCTATGTGGACCCTGCCTGGACAGACCGCCTTCCGCCCAAGGACATGATGGAAGAAGACATGCTGGATTTCGCTTATGAACCCGACCCGGCGCGGTCCCGGCTGACCTGCCAGATCAAGGTCACCGAAGAGCTGGACGGGCTGAAGGTGTTCATGCCGGAAAAGCAGATCTGACAGATCGGTTCGGGGCACGGGCGGATGCTGCCCATGCCTGCGGAACTGACCGGACGGGTTCGGGATCAGCCGATCCGCCCCAGCGCCGGAAAGGCCTCGAGCAGCCACCAGGAAAACGCCGTGAAGGCACCCGTCACCAGCGCCAGCCCGACGGCCAGCAGCAGCAGGCCCATCAACCGCTCGATCATCGCCATGTGGCGCTTGAGCCGGTTCATCAGCGCCATTGACCTGTCAATGAACACCGCCGCCAGCAGAAACGGCGCCCCCAGACCGATGGCATAGACACCCAGCAGCGTCGTGCCGCGCGCAACATCGCCCTCGGACGCTGCCATCGAAAGGATCGCACCCAGGATAGGGCCGATGCAGGGCGTCCAGCCAAAGGCAAAGGCAAGCCCGAGCACATAGGCGCCAAAGGCCGATCCGCCCCGGTCGCCGGCATCCAGACGCGCCTCGCGCATCAGGAAAGGGATGCGCAGCACCCCCAGGAAATGCAGACCGAAAACGATCACCACCACCCCGGCGGCCTGCACGAACACCTCCTGATTGCGCAGGAAGAACAGCCCGAAGGCCGATGCCGTGAACCCCAGCAGCAGAAAGACCGTCGAAAGGCCCATCACGAAAAAGGCCGCAGGCAGGATCGCGCGCCGGCGCGCCCGTGTCTCGCCGGTCAGTTCCTGCATCGAGATGCCGCCCAGATAGGCCAGATAGGGCGGCACGATCGGCAGCACGCAGGGGCTCAGGAACGAAAGCGCGCCTGCCGCGAGCGCCACCAGAAGCGCCGGCAGCAATGCCGCATCGAACAGGTCCAGTCCGAACATCAGCGCCCCTTCAAAGCCGTCACCCCACCCGCTACAGGTGGGGCGCCAGCATTGCCAAGGTCAAGGGTCCGCACACGGAATTCATCCCCGCAGCGACCACCAGCCGCGGCGGCGCGGGCGGTC
>SKWP01000308.1 GCA_007128865.1 Paracoccaceae bacterium | reverse complement strand
CGTTGCGCGGTATCCACCGCAGCGAAGGCTGGACACCGCAGACCGTGGCCGAACACGCCATGCCCGCCCTGCGGCCGGTCTTCTATGCGCTCGACCGCAACGAGCACATCTTTCCCTGGGAGCCGGTCTGAGGAAACGCCATGCAGCTTCGCTCGCACCTCTGGGCCGATCTCACCCGCGACGAGGTCGCCGCCGCCCGCGATGCCGGGGCACTGGTCGTCATCCCCATCGGTGCCACCGAACAGCATGCCGGCCACCTGCCGACCGGAACCGACAGCCTGGCCACCGGGCGCATCAGCCTGATGGCGGCGCAGGAATGTCCGCATCCGGTGCTGGTGACGCCGACGGTCTGGGCGGCATTCTCGCCGCACCATGCCAGCTGGCCGGGCACGCTGACCCTGCGCCTTGCCACGCTGCAGGCGCTGCTGGAGGATATCACCGCCAGTATCGCGCGGGCGGGGTTCGGCCGCCAGTTGCTGGTCAATGCCCATGGCGGAAACCGCGGGCCGCTGACCGCGATCACCACCGAACTGATCACCGGCGGGCGCGAGGTCGGGTATGTGGACTATTTCGCCCCGGCCATGGCCGAGGTGAACGCCATGCTGGCGGGGCAGGGCCGTGGCGTGACCCATGCCGGCGAGGTCGAGACTTCGCTGGTGTTGGCGCTGGAGCGTGGAGATCCCGACCGTCTGGCCTTCCTGCAAGCCCGGGCGGCCGGGCTGCCGGCGCGGTCCAAGGCAACGCACCGCGCCTCGGGCGGTGGCCCGGCCAACCCGATTTCGGCGGCAGGCGCGTGGTGGCCGCCGGTCTATCCGGGCGATGACGTCGGCTACAACGGCGATCCCGGCTCCGGCAGCGTCGAGACCGGCGAAAGGATCATTGCCGCCATCGTGCCCAGACTGGCCGCCTTCTTTTCGGACTTCGCGGCGGCCGAACTGCGTTCGGGAAACATGAAGCCGGCAGGCTGATGCCGCTGCCGAGGCATTGCGACCGCGACCTGCCCATGGTGCGGGTCAGGATGGTTCAGCCATGGTCCGGGCTGCCGGCGGCCATCCGGGCCGCGACCTGCTGGCGCAGGATGGCGCTGTCACGGTCGGTGAAGCCCAGCAGGTTTGCGACCAGCCGCATCAGGCCGGCTTCGGCGGCGTCGCGTTCCCCGTCGGCGAGGATGACCTCCCACATGGCCGACAGTTCGCGTGCGCGGTCCTCAAGGGCGGTGGCCGCCTTGATGGCGCGGGTAAAGCGGACGGTATCCGGCGCCTCGGCTTCCAGAATCTCGGCCCGTTCGCGCAAGGCTTCGGCATCCGGGGCCGACAGCCCGTAAAGCGTGGTCAGCACGCGGCCGATCCGCGCCACCTGCGGCGGCGAATAATCGCCGTTGATCCGCGCTGCCCGGACCAGAAGCGCGGCAAGGGCGAGCCGGGCATCCTCGGCCGGCAGCGTTTCGGGCCTGGCGGTGCCGGTCAGGCGGCGGAGCAGGGATTCGAACATGGCGGGTCTCCCAAAGAGGGTCAGGGTACCACGGCGGGTGCCGGGGGGCCGGTATCGGGCAGGGCCGCGATGCCGATGCGGGCCAGGACCTGTGCGGGGCTTTCGCCGGCGGCCCGGAAGGCCCGGATGGCGCGGGAATCGTCGCGCTTGGCCAGCCGCCGACCGGATGCATCGCGGATCAGGCCGTGGTGATGATAGACCGGCTGCGGCAGCCCGAGCAGCGCCTGCAGCAGCACCTGCACCCCGGTCGCGCCGAACAGATCGGCGCCGCGCACCACTTCGGTGATGCCCTGGGCGGCATCATCCACCACCACCGCCAGATGATAGGAAATGCCGATGTCGCGGCGTGCCAGTACCACATCGCCGGGGTCGGCCAGCAGTGCCTCGGGCGTTACCGGGTGGTGTCCGGGATGCAGCGGGCCGGTTTCGTCAAAGCCGGGGGCGCGCGCGCCCAGCCGCGCCAGTGCCAGCGCCATGTTCAGCCGGATCGCATCGCCCGGCCCGGCATCGGCCATGCTGCGGCTTCGGCAGGTGCCGGGGTAGGGCGGGTGCACCCCGTCGCCTTCCTGCGGGGCCGAAAGGGCGGCACGGATCTCGGCCCGGGTGCAGCGGCAGGGATAGCACAGGCCCATCGCCGCCAGCCGGGCGAGGGCGGCATCGTAGGCCGCGCGCCTTTCGGACTGCCGCATCACCGGCTCGGGCCATGAAAGGCCCAGCCAGCGCAGATCCTCGAAGATCGCGGCCTCGAATTCAGGGCGGCAGCGGGGCAGGTCGATATCCTCGATCCGCAGCAGGAACTGCCCGCCCGTCTCGCGTGCCCGCGCCGCACCGGTCAGGGCCGAGAATGCATGACCCAGGTGCAGAAGCCCGGTCGGCGAGGGGGCAAAGCGGGTGCGCCGGTCAGGCGGCATGCCGGTCGGCCCCGGCCAGCCAGTCGGCAAAGGCAGCCTTGGCACGGTCGGTATAGGCCCGGTAGCGCGCCGGCCGCCCGCGCCGCCCGCCGCGCGCCTCGACCGGCGGGAACAGGCCGAAATTGACGTTCATCGGCTGGAATGTCCTGGCATCGGCGCCGCCGGTGATATGGGCCAGCAGCGCACCCATGGCGGTTTCGGGCGGTGGCGGCGCCAGCGGCCGGTCGAGGATTTCGGCCGCCGCCATCCGCCCCGCCAGCAAGCCCATGGCGGCCGATTCGACATAGCCCTCGACGCCGGTGATCTGGCCGGCAAAGCGGATATTGGGGCGCGAGCGCAGCCGCATGGCGCCATCCAGCAGGCGGGGAGAGTTGATGAAGGTGTTGCGGTGGATGCCGCCCAGGCGCGCGAACCTTGCCTGTTCCAGCCCCGGAATCATACGAAAGACAGCGGTTTGCGCGCCGTACTTCATCTTGGTCTGAAAGCCCACGATATTGTAGAGCGTGCCAAGGGCGTTGTCGCGGCGCAGCTGCACCACCGCATAGGGCTTGATGTGCGGGGCATGGGCGTTGGTCAGGCCCACGGGTTTCATCGGGCCGTGCCGAAGCGTTTCGCGCCCGCGTTCCGCCATCACTTCGATGGGCAGGCATCCGTCAAAGTATCCTGCCGTTTCGCCGTCGCGGAACTCGGTCTTGTCGGCGGTCAGCAGCGCGTCGATGAAGGCCTCGTACTGCGCGCGGTCCATCGGGCAGTTGAGATAGGCGGTCCGTTCGGCCTCGGTCTCGCCCTTGTCATAGCGCGACTGGAACCACACCCTGTCCAGATCGATCGAATCGAAATGCACGATCGGCGCGATGGCATCGAAGAAGGCCAGCGCATCCTGCCCGGTTTCGGCGCGGATCGCCTCGGCCAGCGCGGGGCTGGTCAGCGGCCCGGTGGCAAATATCCAGCGCCCGGCATCGGGCAGGGTGGTGATTTCGTCGCCGCTGATGCGCACCCGCGGATGGGCGCGCAGGGTTTCGGTCACCGCAGCGGAAAAGGCATCGCGGTCAACCGCCAGCGCCCCGCCGGCGGGCAGGCTGTGACGGTCGGCCATGGCGATCAGCAAGCCGCCCGCAGCGCGCATTTCCCAGTGCAGCAGGCCCACGGCATTCTGTTCGTCGTCGTCCGAGCGGAACGAGTTGGAACACACCATTTCGGCCAGGTTGCCGGTGCGGTGGGCAAAGGTGCCGGTCCTGGGGCGCATCTCGTGCACGACGACATCGACACCGGCCTGCGCGGCCTGCCAGGCAGCTTCGGCCCCGGCCATCCCGCCACCGACGATATGAAGCGTGTCTTCCATGGCCGCGAGATAGCGATGCACGGCGCGAATTGAAAGCCCCGTGCGGGCGAGCGTGGCGTCGTCGGCGGCCGATCAGGTGGCGCGGCGCGATGCAAAGGCCGCCTGTCCGATGGGGCGGGCCACATGATTGCGGGTTTCCTGCCGGCGCTGCTGGCCGTCGACCATGGCAATGACCGTAGCCGGCGGCGCCACCCGGCGCGGGGTCACGGTGCGTTTTGCCCGTGCGATGCGCTGGATCGATGGCAGCGGGTTGCCGCCCTGCTGGACCGCTATGGCAAACAGCGCGCCGACGATGGCCAGATCCTTCCAGTATTCCTGAACGGTGTGGGTGCCTTCCATCATCCCGTTGGTGGCCGAAAGCAGCATGATCAGGCCCAGCGAAATCGCCACGATATGGATGTAGCGGCCGACCAGCAGCGCAAAGGCCATGGAATAGACGATGGCATTGAAGATCAGCGATGCCTGGGTGTCGATGATTGCCTCGAATTGTCCGGCTTCGTTGCTGCCGCCGAGGTTGGTGACGGCGGTGATCAGGAAGAAGGTGGAAACCAGCATGCGGGAACCGGCCTGCGACCAGTTCTTGATCGAGGTCGGCTGGTTGCGCCGGCGCACGACCGGGGTCACCCTTGCCGGTCTTACGGGTATGGCCGACGCTGTTGCTGCGAGTTGCATCTTCCCTGCTCCCCAAACTGGCAACCGGAGTCCGGTGCCGATCTTGCCCTGAGCATTCAGTTCGAATCAGGCTCAAATTTGACGAAAAGGGGGAGTTCCTTGCCAGATTGCAAAAATCCTTCGGTGCCAGCGGGGGATTTGTTGCGGTGGAAGGGTCAATTCGGACGATGGCCCGAAACTGTGGCGCGGACTTGTCAAAATCGCGGGGTGAAGCGGCCACATGCAATTGCAGATTGCAAAGCCGGCAGGGCGGTGGCGCCTCCGGTTGCTGCGCGACCGCGCGGTAGACTTTGTCTCATGTGATGCCGGATCCGTTTGATCCGTCCCTGAAGCACGGGCAGGGAAGGTCCGTCGGTGGCCCGAACCGATCAAACGGATTCCGGATGACGCTTGTTCGGAGCGTGTCCGCTGCGCCTGCCTGCAATCAGGCCGGCATCGGCGATCAGTCCGCCACGCCCGGCACCTCGGGTTCATTGCCATTGCCGTTCGGGTCGCTTTCGCCCTGATCGGCAATGCGGGCCACCGAGACCACCTCTTCGCCCGCGGCCGTGGCAAACACCCGCACGCCGCCCGCAGTGCGCGACCGGAAGGAGATGCCGCGCACCGGGCAGCGGATGGATTGCCCGGTCGAGGTGGCAAGCATGATCTGGTCGCCCAGTTCCACCGGAAAGGAAGCCACCAGCAGCCCGCCGCGCATGGCCCTGTCGGCCGCCATCACCCCCTGACCGCCGCGCCCGCGCACCGGGTAGTTGTGCGAGGACGAAATCTTGCCCGAACCACTTGCGGTGATGGTCAGGATCAGATCCTCGGCCGCCGACATCTCGGCAAAGCGTTCCAGCGCCAGTGCGCCGGCCTCTACGGTGGCGTCATCCTCGTCGGCCTCCGCGCCGTCGTCCAGCGCGCCTTCCTGGGCGCGGCGCATCTTGAGATAGGCGGCGCGTTCTTCGGGCGTGGCCTCGAAATGGCGGATGACGGCCATGGAGACCACATGATCGCCCGGCGCCAGCCTGATCCCCCGCACCCCGGTCGAATCACGGCCCTTGAACACCCGCACGGCAGTGGTCGGAAACCGGATCGCGCGGCCCTGGGCGGTGACCAGCATCACGTCGTCGCCCTCGTCGCAGATGCGCGCGTTGACCAGGCTGACGCCGTCGGGCAGCTTCATCGCGATCTTGCCGTTGCGCATGACATTGGCGAAATCCGACAGCGCGTTGCGCCGCACGTCGCCGGCCGAGGTGGCAAAGACGATCTGCAGATCGTCCCAGTCCGCTTCGGGCCGGTCCACCGGCATGATCGCGGCCACCGAAACGCCCGTGGCAATCGGCAGGATGTTGACGATCGCCTTGCCGCGCGCATTGCGCCCGGACAGCGGCAGGCGCCAGCACTTCAGCTTGTAGGCCATGCCGTCGGTGGTGAACACCAGCAGCGGCGTATGGGTGTTGGCCACGAAAAGCGTGGTCACCACGTCGTCTTCCTTGGTGGCCATGCCGGCAAGGCCCTTGCCGCCGCGCCGCTGGGCACGGAATTCGGCCAGCGGCGTGCGCTTGACATAGCCCGACTGGGTGACGGTAACGACCATGTCTTCGCGTTCGATGAGGTCTTCGTCCTCCAGGTCGCCGCCCCAGTCCACGATCTCGGACCGGCGCGGTACCGCAAAGGCGTCGCGCACCTCGCGCAGCTCGTCTGCGATGATGCCCATGATCCGCGCCCGCGACCGCAGGATATCGAGGTAATCCTTGATCTTCGCGGCCAGTTCCTCGAGCTCGTCGGTCACCTCCTGCACGCCCAGCGCGGTCAGGCGCTGGAGCCGCAGTTCGAGGATCGCACGCGCCTGGGTTTCCGACAGGTTGTAGGTGCCGTCCGCGTTCATGGTGTGGGCAGGGTCGTCGATCAGCCGGATATAGGGGGCGATGTCGGCCGCGGGCCAGGCGCGGGTCATCAGCCTTTCGCGGGCCTCGGCCGGGTCGCGGCTGGCGCGGATCGTCGCCACCACCTCGTCCACGTTCGATACCGCCACGGCCAGCCCGCACAGCACATGGCTGCGCTCGCGCGCCTTGCGCAGCTCATGGGCGGTGCGGCGCGCGACCACCTCTTCGCGGAAGGCAATGAAGTGGTGCAGGAAGTCGCGCAGGGTCAGCTGTTCGGGCCGGCCGCCGTTCAGCGCCAGCATGTTGCAGCCGAAACTCGTCTGCATCGGGGTAAAGCGGAACAGCTGGTTCAGCACCACATCCGGCGTTGCGTCGCGCTTGAGCTCGATCACCACCCGCACGCCGACGCGGTCGGATTCGTCCTGCACATGGGCGATGCCCTCGATGCGCTTGTCGCGCACCGCCTCGGCGATCTTCTCGACCATCCCGGCCTTGTTGACCTGATAGGGGACTTCATCCACCACGATGGCGAAACGGTCCTTGCGCAGTTCCTCGATGTGGGTGCGGGCGCGGATGATGACGCTGCCGCGCCCTTCCAGATAGGCCTTGCGCGCGCCCGACCGGCCCAGGATCAGCGCCCCGGTGGGAAAGTCCGGCGCCGGCACGAACTCCATCAGGTCGGCGCTGGTCAGGTCGGGGTTTTCGATCAGCGCCAGCGTGGCGTCGATCACCTCGCCCAGGTTGTGCGGCGGGATGTTGGTGGCCATCCCCACCGCGATGCCGCCGGCGCCGTTGACCAGCATGTTGGGAAACCGCGCCGGCAGCACCGTGGGTTCGCGGTCCTGGCCGTCGTAATTGTCCTGGAAATCGACGGTTTCCTTGCCAATGTCGGCCAGCAGCGCCTGCGCGGGCTTGTCCATCCGCACTTCGGTGTAGCGCATCGCCGCGGCGTTGTCGCCGTCCATCGAGCCGAAGTTTCCCTGCCCGTCCAGCAGCTTGAGCGACATGGAAAACGGCTGCGCCAGCCGCACCAGCGCGTCATAGACGGCGCTGTCGCCGTGCGGGTGGTATTTCCCGATCACATCGCCCACGACGCGCGCGGATTTGCGATAGGGCTTGTCGTGGGTGAATCCGTTCTGGTGCATCGAGAACAGGATGCGCCGGTGCACGGGCTTGAGCCCGTCGCGCAGGTCGGGGATCGCGCGGCTGACGATCACGCTCATCGCATAGTCGAGATACGAGGCGCGCATCTCGGCGGCGATCGAAACCGTGGGGCCGCCCGGCGTGCCGCCATGCGGTGCGGGCTGGTCGTGATCGTTCTCGGGGGGAAGCGGCGTGTCGGTCACTCTGGCCTGCCTTCGGTCGCGCCAACAAGATATTGTGGCTGCCTTATAGACGATGGCAGAGTCCGGGCGCAATGGCCCGCACCGGCATGAGGCAGCCAGCAGCCACCCGGGCAGAGTGACAACACACTGTTTTTATTGAAAAGGCGCAGAATTCTGGCATCATTTCTCGCAGCACTGATGCGGGAGGCGCCATTCATGCACGAAGAGACCGAACTGATGCTGAAGGGATACGGGCTGACCACGGCCGAAATGGTCTACCGGATGCCGGATTATCAAAGCGTTCTCAATACTTTCGTCTGGCAGGACTATGATCTTGCACCGGATTATCCGCGGCTGTTCCGGTTCATCGAGTTCTGGCAGGACAAGATCGAGGGGCCATTGCATTCGGTCCGCTTTACCCATCGCAAGCTGATCGGTCCCGGCGAATGGCGCAACCTGGTGGGGGAATTCCGGCTGCACTGACCGCTTTCTGTCAGCCGGGCGCAACTGGCGGCCTTTTCAGCCTGCTGCCTGCGCGTGCTGCGCCATTCGCTGCCGGCACGCCGGGCGATGCGCCCTTCTGCCGGTGCCGCCCTGCGGCTGGGGGCTGTCGAACAGCCCGTGGTCGGTCTTGTCCCAGTAGAACGGCCGCACCAGCAATTCGCCCAGCCCCTTCCATGCGGCCAGTGCCGCCAGCGGAAAATACAGATGCAGCGTCGGCACCCAGGGCCGCAGGAACCGGTGCCGGGCGCGGCCAACCGCGATCATGCCCAGCGCGATGTTCACCGCCTCGGCGGTCAGAAAGAGGGCCGTGAGTGCAACGAGCCCGGCCAGCGGCACCATGCCGGCCAGCGGATGGCCCAGCCCCAGGGCCAGCAGCCAGAATGACCACAGAAGCGGCGCCAGCGTCACCTGGATCAGGCTGCCCAGAAACACCACCTGCACCCCGGTGAACCGCCACCAGCCCAGCTGGCGCAGCAACCCGCGCGGATCGCGCATGTGTACTGCCCAGGTCACCGCATACCCCTTGATCCAGCGCGACCGCTGCCGCACCCATGGCCACAGCCGGCAGTTGGCCTCTTCGCCGGTGACGGTGGCGATGACCTCGGTGCGCCAGCCGTGCCGGGCCAGCCGCAACCCCAGATCGGCATCCTCGGTCACGTTATGGGCATCCCACCCGCCCAGCCGGTCCAGCACATCGCGCCGGAAGAACAGCGTCGTTCCCCCCAGCGGCACCACCAGCCCCAGCCGCGCCAGACCCGGCAGCACCAGCCGGAACCAGGTCGCGTATTCGACCGTGAAGCAGCGCGCCAGCCAGTTGCTGGACGGGTTGTAATAATCCAGCATGCCCTGCAGGCAGGCGACATCGGGCGGCGCGGCGGCGAAATGCCGGGCAACGCGCATCAGCTGGTCCGGATCGGGCGCATCCTCGGCATCATAGACGCCGACAATGCTGCCCCGGGCCTGGGCGAGGGCGAAATTCAGGGCGCGCGGCTTGGTGCGCGGGCTGCCGTCGGGAACCTCGACAACGCGCATCCATCCCGGCAGTTCGACCGCCGCAAGCGTGGCGCGCGTGACCGCGTCCACCTCTTCGGCGATCAGCAGCACTTCCAGCCTTTCGCGCGGATACTGCAGCCGCCCGAGGCGTTGCAGCAGGCGCCCGGCAATGTCGCGTTCCCGAAACAGCGGCACCATGATGGTGACCATCGGCAGGACCGCCGGAAGTTCGGGGGATGCCCGTGCCGTTGCGGGGCGCGGCGGCGGGCGGCGCAGGGCTGCAACCGCCGCGGCGAGTTTCAGAGCGGTCGAGGCCAGCATCGCGGCAATTGCAATGCCGGCCAGCATCGCAAAGGCCGCCACCGGCGCCAGCAGGAAGAACAGCAGCAATGCGCCCGCGACAGCAAGCGTGGTGCGGCGCAACCGCGCAACCGGCCAGCTGCGGCAGCTTTCGGCCTCGGCCACCCGTGTTTCGGCATGGCGGGCCAGACGGTCGCCGCGCACCGCAAGCAGCGCCTCGCGCAGGTCGGCGGCCCCCAGCAGCGCCATGGCCACCGTGCCGAAGTGCTCGGCCAGCAGCGGCCGCGCACGCAGGAAGGCGGCCGGGTCCGCCGTGGCAACCAGCGTCACACCGCCGGCATCGCGCCACGGCAGCAGCCCCAGCCGCAGGCAGGTTTCCGCGCCCAGCCTGTCCACCAGCCGCGGATCGGGCAGCCCGTCGCGCAGCGGATCGAGCCGGCGGGTGCGCATGAGCCGCGCCTGGGTCTGGGCAATGCGGCGGTCGGGCAGCAGCGCATGGCTGCGCAGCACCTCTGAAAGCGGCGGGCCGGCACTGCCGCGCAGGGCAAGCGCGCGCAGCAGCGCGCCGACCTCGACCGTGCCCTCGCGCAGCAGCGCCGAGGCCAGCGCGTCGGTGGCCCCGGCGTCACCGGACGGGTTTTCCGGGGGCCGGGTTGGCCATGGATGATCGGAAAACCGCGGCGGTGCGTCGGCACCGGCGACGGGCAGAGCAGTGACCGGCGCAGGGATGGGCCGGTCAGGCAGCTGCAGCGGACGCGCCGCCGATGGCGCCTCGTCGCGCGGTGCGGCCAGAGGCCGGCGAATTCCGATCCCGTCCATGCGCGTGCCCCGCCCCCAAACGGACCCGCAACCGGCACACTGGCAGAGCATGCCTGCGCGCAAGCCTCGCAGCCAAGGGTTAACGCCCCGTTAACCTCGGCCGGCATCGGGCAAACGCAGGGGCTTGGCAGGGCGCGCGGGCTGCGCTATGGCGGTGCCATGACCACCTGCCGCATCATCTGCATCTGCATTACCGGCTGAGGCATCGGCGGGCGGGTATCGGTTTTTCCTTCACAGACCGGAAGCGACCCGCCCGCGGGGCCCTTTCGTGCGCGAGGAAACCATGGCCGAAATCCGGCTTCACAACACCCTGACCCGCCGCAAGGAACGGTTCGAACCGCTCGATCCGGCCAATGTGCGGATGTATGTCTGCGGCCCCACCGTCTATGACCGCGCGCATCTGGGCAATGCCCGGCCGGTGGTGGTGTTCGACGTGCTGTATCGCCTGCTGCGGCATGTTTATGGCAAAGGCGCGGTGACTTACGTGCGCAACTTCACCGATGTCGACGACAAGATCAACGCCCGCGCCCGCCAGTTGCAGCAGGCCGGCGACACCCGCGACCTGAACGCCATCATCCGCAGCCTGACGGACGAGACGATCGGCTGGTATCACGCCGACATGGACGCGCTGGGGGCGCTGCGACCCACACACGAGCCGCGCGCGACCGAATACATCGCGCAGATGGTCGAGATGATTCAAATTCTGATCGACAAAGGACATGCGTATCGGCGGCGCTCTCCGTCTAACAATCCACCAGAAGAGTATGTGATCTTTGACAAGTCCAGCTTCACCGGCGAGCATGCACTGTTCGAAGTAAGCTCATTCGAAGAGTATGGTTCGCTATCAGGGCGGTCGGTGGAAGATATGATTGCGGGGGCTCGGGCT
>SKWP01000014.1 GCA_007128865.1 Paracoccaceae bacterium | reverse complement strand
GGCACGACCTCGTCCACCAGCCGCGCGGCCTTTGCCTTCTGCGGGTCCGACAGCTTGCCTTCCAGCAGGAAGGGTGCGGCGGCCATCGCGCCCAGCTTGCGCACCAGCCGGGTGGTGCCGCCGGCGCCGGGGAAGATGCCGACCCTGATCTCGGGCAGGCCGATCTTTGCCTGCGGGTTGTCGGCGGCAAAGATGCGGTGACAGGCCAGCGGAATTTCCAGCCCGATGCCCAGCGCGGTGCCGGGCAGCGCTGCGGCCACCGGCTTGCCGCCCTTCAGCGTCTTCGGGTCCATCCCGGCGCGTTCGATCCGGCGCAGCGCGGCGTGCATGCGCGTGATACCGTCGAACAGCCCGCGCGCGGGGTCGCTGCCCACCATCGCCTTCATCCGGGCGATGACGTTGAGATCCATGCCCCCGGCGAAATCCTTCTTGGCCGAGGTGATGACGATGCCCTTGACCGCTTCGTCGGCCAGGGCCTGGGCCACCAGAGCGTCGAGCTGCTCCAGCCCTTCCAGTGACAGCACGTTCATCGACTTGCCCGGCACATCCCAGGTGATGACGGCAACGCCGTCGGCGCCGGTTTCGGAA
Source organism: Paracoccaceae bacterium (assembly GCA_007128865.1). Taxonomy (GTDB): domain Bacteria; phylum Pseudomonadota; class Alphaproteobacteria; order Rhodobacterales; family Rhodobacteraceae; genus Rhodobaculum. The sequence continues at coordinate 2,345 of SKWP01000014.1, read as the reverse complement.
CGGAATTCGGTCATCTGCGATCCTCCGGATCATCGCTCAGCGGGCTGCCGTCGCGCCGGGTAAAGCGCGCTTTGCCCTCCTTCGTCTCGACCTTCAGGTCAACGTCGGTATAGGTGCAGACCTCGTGCGGGGCACGGCTGCCGACGACCAGAAAACGGCCCTCGGTGTCGGACCGGTTGACCATCGTGTGCCCCTCGGCAACCCCGGCCGGAAAGGCAGCGCAATCGCCGGGGCGCATCAGGTGTTCGCCGCTGTCCGTCACCAGGGTCAGTTCACCTTGCAGCACCATGAGGAATTCATCCTCGTTCAGGTGCCAGTGACGCAGCGACGACCGCGCGCCGGGGTCAAGGATGGTGATGTTGACGCCGAACTGCGTCAGCCCGCCGGCGCGGCCCAGCATCTGGGTTCGGCGCCCCGTCATCCAGCCATCGAAGGGGGCGGGGTATGTCGAGCCGGTCCTTTCCGGCACCGTGTCGCGGTCGATCAGGCCCATGTTCGGTGTCCTTTCCGGGTTCGGGCTGGTCTGCCTCGGGTCATGTGCCGCCGCCCTGATCAGGGCCGCGGCGGTCCGGCACCTTCGGGGTCACGACCGGCCAGCGGGCCTTTTCCCAGGTATTGGCGATGCGGACGAACAGCCAGAGACCGTCCTGGCGGTGCAATGTGGCTTGCGAGCGGTAGGCCGGCACGACCCGCTCGGCATGGCGCATCAGGTGGCTGTCGTAGCTGCCAATGATGCAGTCCTCGCCATCGAAGCGGGCATCGCGCAGGATGCGGATGTAATCGGTCACACCGCGCAACCGCAGCATGGACAGGAAGGTGTCAAAGCCCTGCCGCAGCTCCGATTCGCCGTGCAGGGTGATTTCCGCCCCGCCGGTCACCAGCACGAACGGCAGCCGCACCGCAGCCCGATAGGCCGGCCAGTCGCCGGCCATGCAATGGGCCGACACCGCGTCGAGCCGTTCCTGCAGGATCTCCGCGGCGGTCATCACAGCCGCTCGATCACCGTGGCCGCCCCCATCCCGGAGGCAACGCAGAGCGTGGCAAGCCCGGTGCCCTTGCCGCTGCGTTCCATCTCGTCCAGCAGCGTGCCGAGGATCATGGCGCCGGTGGCGCCCAGCGGGTGGCCCATGGCGATGGCGCCGCCGTTGACGTTGACGCGCTCGGCCCCGACGTCGAAGGCCTGCATGAAACGCAGTACCACCGATGAAAACGCCTCGTTCACCTCGAACAGGTCGATGTCGGAAACCGTCATGCCGGCCGCGGCCAGCGCCTTTTCGGTGGCCGGTACCGGGCCGGTCAGCATGATCGTGGGGTCGCTGCCGACGCGGGCGGTGGCGCGGATGCGGGCGCGCGGCTTCAGCCCGTGGCGTTCCCCGAATGCGCGCGATCCCAGCAGGACACCGGCGGCCCCGTCCACGATGCCGCTGGAATTGCCGGCGTGGTGGATGTGCTCGATCCGCTCCAGATGCGGGTATTTCAGCAGCGCCAGCTTGTCGAAGCCCGGCATGACCTCGCCCTGGTCGCGGAACGCGGGTTTGAGCGCGCCCAGCGACTGCATGTCGGTGCCCGGGCGCATGTGTTCGTCGCGATCGAGGATCGGCAGGCCGTTGATGTCGGTCACCGGAAGGATCGACCGGGCAAAACGCCCCTCGGCCCAGGCGCGGGCGGCGCGGGCCTGGCTTTCGACGGCCAGCGCATCGGCATCGCTGCGGGAAAAGCCGTATTCGGTGGCGATGATGTCGGCTGCGATCCCTTGCGGCACGAAACAGACGCGCATGGCGACCGAGGGATCGACCGCGATTGCCGCGCCGTCCGAACCCATGGGAACCCGGCTCATCATCTCCACCCCGCCGGCGACATAGGCATCGCCGACCCCGCCCGCGATCTGGGCGGCGGCGAGGTTCACCGCCTCCAGCCCGCTGGCGCAGAAGCGGTTGACCGACAGCCCCGGCACGGCTTTGTCGAAGTCCGAGGCCAGAACCGCGGTCCGGGCAAGGCAGCCACCCTGTTCGCCGATCTGGGTGACATTGCCCCAGATCACATCCTCGACCGCGCGGGTATCCAGCCCGTTGCGGGACTTCAGCGCGTTCAGAACCAGCGCCGAAAGCCGGACGGCGGTGACTTCGTGCAGACTGCCGTCGGCCCGCCCGCGCCCGCGCGGGGTGCGCACCGCGTCATAGATGTAGGCTTCGGTCATGTCGTCTCCTTTCGGCGCCCGGCGCCCGGCGGCCTGGGCCGGGCTCAGGCCCGGTCGGCCAGTGAGCCCGGCATCAGCTCATAGGGGTGTTTCCAGCCCGGCAGCGCCGCGATGCGGTCGAGCCAGGCGTCGATGGCCGGCCAGGCGC